>NZ_LGYX01000029.1:0-46369 GCF_001264395.1 Pantoea sp. CFSAN033090
TGCATCGCTTTAAGAAGCAGGACAGTGGATATTTCTATTGATGGTGGATTAATACAAATTGCTGTTGGCTGATGAGAAAGGTCAGGAAAGGTATGCCTGAACGCAAAGGATTCCCGCATCCATGCGGATCGGCCGCGCCTTCCCTGGCGTGGACGCTTTGCTTTTCAGGCATACCTTTCCTTCCCGGTTGGGCTTGATCATGGCTTTAAAAACATGCGCTGAACTATCAAAATTACGGAACGCCCGTCATTCCCGACTGAATAGCACAGTATTTATAAAAAAACTGATGCCGCATAATCCTGCGTCGGCCGTTTCATTAACTTACTTAAGAGCGCTGTTAATTAAAAAATTGAACAGCGCCCTTTAGTTATTAACGTTTCAAACGGTAATACGCTTCGTTCCAGCGCAGTGCGTCTTTAAACGCAGGTAAACGCGTGTGCTCATCAATCACCAGCACTTCGATATCGTTCATCTCACCGTACAGATACATATCATCCAGCGTCAGCGCCTGGCTGAACACCGTATGGTGCGCGCCGCCGCCCAGAATCCACGCTTCGGATGCCGTTGCCAGTGACGGCTGGGCTTTCCACAGTGCGCGCGCAACCGGCAACTTCGGCAGCGGTTTCGGCTGTTCGATAGCATCCACCACGTTAACCAGCAGACGGAAACGATCACCCATATCAATTACGCTGGCGTTAATCGCGCGACCCGCTGGCGTTGAGAAAATCATGCGCGCCGGATCGGCTTTATCACCAATGCCCAGGAACTGCACATCGATCAATGGCTTCTCTTCAATGGCAATCGACGGGCAGACCTCCAGCATATGCGAGCCGAGAACCAGATCGTTACCGGGTGAGAAGTGATAGGTGTAATCCTCCATAAAGGAGGTGCCACCTTTGCGATCGCCTGCCAGCACTTTGAAAATGCGCAGCAGCGCAGCGGTCTTCCAGTCACCTTCACCTGCGAAGCCATAGCCCTGACCCATCAGACGCTGAACCGCCAGACCTGGCAACTGCGTCATGCCATGCAGCGTCTGGAAGTTGGTGGTGAAAGCGTGGCAGCCTTCTGCTTCCAGGAAACGCTTCAGACCCAGCTCGATGCGCGCGGCATCCAGCACGTTCTGACGCTTTTCGCCGCCGGAAGCGGCAACATCGGTAAAGCGATAAAGGCTTTCATATTCATCGACCAGCGCATTCACGTCGCCATCGCTGACGCCATTGATCACCTCAACCAGATCGCCGACGCCCCAGCCATTCACCGAATAACCGAACTGAATCTGCGCGGCGACTTTATCGCCTTCGGTCACGGCCACTTCACGCATGTTGTCGCCAAAACGCGCAACTTTCAGCTGCTGACTGGCCTGTTTTGTCAGTGCTGCACGCATCCAGTTGCCGAGGCGCTGCTGGCTGGCGCTATCCTGCCAGTGACCGGTCACCACGCTGTGCTGCAGGCCCATACGTGCGCCGATGAAACCGAACTCGCGGCCGCCGTGTGCGGTCTGGTTCAGGTTCATAAAGTCCATGTCCATGCTGTCCCACGGAATCTCCGCATTGAACTGGGTATGGAATTGCAGCAGCGGCTTATTCAGCACGCTCAGGCCACCGATCCACATTTTGGCCGGGGAGAAGGTGTGCAGCCAGGTAATGATACCGACGCACTCCTTGTCATAATTGGCGTCGCGACACAGAGCCAGCGCTTCATCCGGTGACTTAACCAGCGGTTTCAGCTCCAGACGCAGCGGTAAACCGGCCTGATTTAAACCCTCTACCACCTGACGTGCATTCTGTTCAACCTGGCGTAACGTCTCCGCCCCGTAGAGGTGCTGCGTGCCGATGACAAACCACACGCTGTAGCTGTTTGACTGTTCCATAAAATCACTCCTTTACTTTGAGCCTACCTCAATAGGCTATTTTATTTGTCAGTCTGAACCTGGGCAGTGCTCACACAGGCTGCTTTAGCAACCTGAACGCCCGTCAGGGCGGCCCTGAAAGGGCGAGCGTAGCGAGTCATCCTCACGTGCTCCGTGTACTACGGATTGTTCCGCGCTGTCCGTGTCCAGACTGCCTGCAACATTACGCCTGCTGAGATAGGCTCTTAGCGGAAGCGGGGCGTGCGGCGTATTGCGGTTCAGCCGCCACGCACCATTGTTGATAGCGTTGATAAAGTTGTTGATAGCGGGCGACGCGCGCCGGATCGGGCTGCAGTGTCACGGCAATCGGGCTGGCCATCACCTGCTGGGCGTCGGGAACGCTGGCGTGCACACCGGCGGCGACGGCGGCGAAAATGGCCGCACCCAGCGCACAGCACTCGTCAGAGGCGACGATATCCAGTGGGCGGTTCATCACATCGCAGCAGGCCTGCATAATCGCCGGGGATTTCCGCGCGATGCCGCCCAGGGTCAGAATGCTCTCGACCGGGATCTGCTGTTGCTCGAAGCACTCCATAATTGCGCGTGCACCAAATGCGGTGGCGGCGACCAGACCACCAAACAGGGCGGGGGCATCGGTGCCCAGATTGAGGTCGGTAATCACCCCTTTCAGCCGCTGATTAGCATTTGGCGTGCGGCGACCGTTAAACCAGTCCAGCACCACCGGCAGATGGTCGAGCTGCGGGTTTGCGGCCCAGGCCTCGGTCAGATCTTTAATCAGACTCTTTTGCATCTCAGCCAGCTGAGGCTTCAGCTCCGGATGCTGCTGCGCCGCCAGCTGCAGCGGCCAGCCCAGTAAACGGCTGAACCAGGCGTAGATATCACCAAAGGCAGACTGACCCGCCTCCAGCCCGATAGCGCCTGGCATTACGCTGCCATCGACCTGACCACAGATGCCTTTGATGTCGCGATCGCCGACCTTTTCACTATCCGCAATCAGGATGTCGCAGGTCGAGGTGCCGATCACTTTCACCAGGGTATAGGGTTTGGCACCGCCACCGACCGCGCCCATATGGCAGTCAAATGCGCCACCCGAAAGCGTCACGGTTTGCGTCAGGCCAAGACGCTGCGCCCATTCAGGGCTAAGCGTGCCGACAGGCAGATCAGCGGTCCAGGTATCGGTAAACAGGGGAGAGTCGAGCTGTTGCGTTAACAGCGGGTCCAGCGCATTGAGAAAATCCACATCGGGCAGGCCGTTCCAGTCGCCGTGCCACAGCGCCTTGTGCCCGGCCGCACAGCGGCCGCGGCGCAATTTGTCAGGTGCGGTGGTGCCGCTTAACAGGGCTGGCACCCAGTCGCACAGTTCGACCCAGGAGACAGCGGCGTCACGCACGGCCGCATCT
Source organism: Pantoea sp. CFSAN033090 (assembly GCF_001264395.1). Taxonomy (NCBI): domain Bacteria; kingdom Pseudomonadati; phylum Pseudomonadota; class Gammaproteobacteria; order Enterobacterales; family Erwiniaceae; genus Pantoea; species Pantoea sp. CFSAN033090. The sequence goes on from NZ_LGYX01000029.1 coordinate 3,271, forward strand.
TCACGCGACACGTGCAGAATCTTCGCCCAGAACCACTCCGAGGAGTAAATCCCGCCAATATAGCGGCTGTAATCCAGGAAGCGGCCGCTGTGGCACAGCTGATTGATCTCTTCCGCTTCTTCTATAGCGGTGTGATCTTTCCACAACACAAACATCGCGTTGGGGTTGTCGGCGAACTCCGGACGCAGCGCCAGCACGTTGCCGTCGCGGTCAATAGGGGCAGGGGTCGAACCGGTGCTGTCAACACCAATGCCGACCACGGCGTTGCGCTGATCTTCACTCAGTGCATTCAGCACGCCGAGCAGCGCCTGCTCCATGGCGTCGATGTAATCCTGTGGATGGTGACGAAAACGGTTAGTGTGCGGATCGCTGTATAAGCCCTGTTGCCAGCGCGGATAGCTGAACACCGCACTCTGCAGCTCTTTGCCGCTATGACAATCCACGGCCAGCGCACGCACCGAATCACTACCAAAGTCCAGCCCAAGGGTGATGGCTCCAGCACGCATCGGAATCTCCTGTAGTTAGTTAACTCCTGTATCCTGGGTTCGGCGCGCCAAATCAGTTAGTCATCGCTGGCTGACAATATGCACTTTTCTGTCATCGGCAGTGATTTTGTGATCCATTGCAAAAGTTAAGGTCCGGTTAAATTTGCTGAATATATGGATCATTTTGTCGTGATTTTAAGATGTGATACCGCTCTACATTTTTCTTCGCTAATACCGCTAAAACTAGCCCAGCGTCTGGACAGTCTGTCAGCACATGCCAGCCTAACGCACTGATTTATGGCTGTACCCACAAAACAAAACAAACTGGTAGCGTTTACACCGATTCGTTATTAGCAGCGAAAAATAACCTGGTACCGGAGAGCATCATGCATAAATTCACTAAAGCGTTCGCGGCCATCGGCCTGGCAGCGGTTATGTCACAATCCGCTATCGCCGAGACCATGAAGCTGGGATTCTTAGTCAAGCAACCAGAGGAACCCTGGTTCCAGACTGAATGGAAATTCGCCGACAAAGCGGGCAAAGATCTTGGCTTTGATGTCATTAAAATTGCCGTGCCGGATGGTGAAAAAACCCTGAATGCCATCGACAGCCTGGCGGCTAACGGCGCGAAAGGTTTTGTTATCTGTACGCCCGATCCGAAACTCGGCTCTGCCATCATGGCAAAAGCGCGTGGCTACGGTCTGAAAGTCATCGCGGTCGATGACCAGTTCGTCACCGCCAAAGGCAAACCAATGGATACCGTGCCGCTGGTGATGATGGCTGCGACCAAAATTGGTGAGCGTCAGGGTCAGGAACTCTATAAAGAGATGCAGAAACGCGGCTGGGATGTGAAAACCACCGGCGTGATGGCGATTACCGCTAACGAACTCGACACCGCTCGTCGTCGTACCGGCGGCTCCATGGACGCGATCAAAGCCGCTGGCTTCCCGGCAGCGCAGATCTACCAGGTCCCCACCAAATCTAACGACATCCCTGGCGCGTTTGACGCCGGTAACTCTCTGCTGGTTCAGCATCCTGAAGTCAAACACTGGCTGATTGTCGGCATGAACGACAACACCGTGCTGGGCGGCGTGCGTGCGACCGAAGGTCAGGGCTTTAAAGCCGCTGACGTCATCGGTATCGGCATCAACGGCGTGGATGCCATCAGTGAACTGTCGAAAGAGAAGGCAACCGGCTTCTACGGATCGCTGCTGCCAAGCCCGGATATCCACGGCTACAAAAGCAGCCAGATGCTCTACAACTGGGTCAGCAAAGGTGAAGAGCCACCGAAATTCACCGAAGTTACCGATGTGGTGCTGATCACCCGTGACAACTTCAAAACTGAACTGGCGAAAAAAGGACTGATGTAACCCTGAGCCTGCCAGGCAGTTTGTCGCCTGGCATCCTTAATAGCCAATTTCGCGCCGCCCGCCATAACCGGCCGGTGGCGCGAAAGAGTGAGGAAAAACATGAACACTGATTCAGCATTTCTGTCGTTTCATGGCATCAGTAAAACCTTCCCTGGCGTCAAAGCGTTGCAGGATATCTCCTTCGACTGCCGTGGCGGTGAAGTCCATGCTCTGATGGGCGAGAACGGCGCAGGCAAATCGACGCTGTTAAAAATACTCAGCGGCAGTTATCAGCCGAGCGGCGGTGAGATTCGTATTAAAGGCCAGCCGATGAGCTTTCAGCGCACCACCGATGCGCTGGACGCGGGCGTCGCCATTATTTACCAGGAACTGCATCTGGTGCCGGAAATGAGCGTGGCAGAGAACATCTATCTCGGTCAGATCCCGCACAAACATGGGCTGGTCAACCGTAAGCTGATGCGTTTTGAGGCGGGCCTGCAACTGAAAAATCTCGGCATGGATATCGATCCCGATATGCCGCTGAAATATCTGTCGCTGGGGCAGTGGCAGATGGTGGAGATTGCCAAAGCGCTGGCGCGTAACGCGCGTATTATCGCCTTTGATGAGCCAACCAGCTCCCTGTCGGCGCGTGAAATCGACAACCTGTTCCGCGTCATCCGTCAGCTCCGTGAGGAGGGCCGGGTGGTGCTCTACGTTTCACACCGCATGGAGGAGATCTTCGCCCTCAGCGATGCCATCACCGTCTTTAAAGATGGCCGCTACGTGCGGACGTTTACCGATATGGCTAACACCCATCACGACGATCTGGTGCAGGCGATGGTGGGACGAAACCTTGGTGATATCTATGGCTATTCACCGCGTGCCAAAGGCGCGGTGCGGCTGGAGCTGGACAAGGTCGAAGCGAAGGGCGTGCGGACGCCGATTTCGCTGAAAGTCCATGCCGGTGAAATCGTCGGCCTGTTTGGCCTGGTCGGTGCCGGTCGCAGTGAACTGCTGAAAGGGCTGTTTGGCGGCACGCGTCTGCGCGGCGGTCAGGTGATTCTGGACGGCAAACCGCTGCCGCTGCGGGAGCCGATCGATGCCATCCGTGCGGGCATCATGCTCTGCCCGGAAGATCGCAAAGCCGAGGGCATTATTCCGGTGCATTCGGTGCGCGACAACATCAACATCAGCGCCCGTCGTCATAACCTTACTGCGGGCTGCCTGATTAAAAACGGCTGGGAAAATAAAAATGCCGACAGCCATATCCGCTCGCTAAACATCAAAACGCCCAGCGCCGATCAGCTGATCATGAACCTTTCCGGCGGCAACCAGCAGAAGGCGATTCTGGGACGCTGGCTGTCAGAGGATATGAAGGTGATCCTGCTGGATGAGCCAACGCGCGGTATCGATGTCGGTGCCAAACATGAAATCTATAACCTGATTTATCAGCTGGCGAACCGGGGCATTGCGGTGCTGTTCGCCTCCAGCGATTTACCGGAAGTGATGGGCCTGGCCGATCGCATCGTGGTGATGCGCGAAGGTGCCATTGCCGGTGAACTGCTACACGACGACGCCACGGAACAGCAGACGCTGAGCCTGGCGATGCCCAAAACCACTCAAGCGGCCGCCGTGGCCTGACAGGAGATCATCATGGCTTCATCCACGACCTCAAATACGCCGCAGCCCGCTTCACGCGGCGGCCTGCAGTTAGGTCGCATCTGGGACAACTTCGGCATGCTGGTGGTATTTGCACTGCTGTTTATTGTCTGTGCGATCTTTGTGCCGAACTTCGGCTCGTTTATCAATATGAAAGGCTTAGGGCTGGCAATGTCGATGTCCGGCATGGTCGCCTGCGGCATGCTGTTCTGTCTGGCTTCCGGTGATTTTGACCTGTCGGTCGCTTCCGTCATCGCCTGTGCGGGTGTGGTTACCGCCGTGGTGATTAACATGACCGAAAGCCTGTGGATTGGCGTGGGTGCCGGCCTGGTTCTCGGTATGATCACCGGCTTTATCAACGGCTTTGTCATTGCCCGACTCAAGATCAATGCGCTGATCACCACGCTGGCGACCATGCAGATTGTCCGCGGCCTGGCCTATATCTTCTCTGACGGTAAAGCGGTCGGTATCGAAGATGAGCGTTTCTTCGAACTGGGCTTTGCCAACTGGCTTGGCGTGCCCGCTCCCATCTGGCTGACTCTGGCCACCATGCTGATCTTCGGCTTCCTGCTCAACAAAACCACCTTTGGCCGTAACACCCTGGCAATTGGCGGCAATGAAGAAGCCGCACGTCTGGCCGGTGTGCCGGTGGTGCGCACCCGCATCATCATCTTTATCCTCTCCGGTCTGGTTTCAGCGGCGGCGGGCATCATTCTGGCGTCACGTATGACCAGCGGCCAGCCAATGACCTCCATCGGCTATGAGCTGGTGGTGATTTCTGCCTGCGTGCTGGGTGGCGTTTCGCTGAAGGGCGGCATCGGTAAAATCTCCTATGTGGTGGCAGGGGTGCTGATCCTCGGCACGGTAGAGAATGCGATGAATTTATTGAATATCTCGCCATTCTCACAGTATGTGGTACGCGGTCTGATACTGTTAGCTGCGGTGATTTTTGACCGTTACAAACAGAAAAAAGCCTGATTGAGCGAGCCGTTGGTCCGCAGAGGCAGAAGCCTCTGCGGGCTATCCGAACAATAACAGACTGAGTGAGGACGCTATGTATCACCGTGAATTACCGGCCGAGCAGCAAAACCCCTTGTTGCCGGGCTATTCATTCAATGCCTGGCTGGTGGCGGGGCTGACGCCCATCACCGCAGATGGCCCGCTCGATTTCTTTATCGATCGCCCGCACGGCATGAAAGGTTACATTCTGAATCTCACTATTAAAGGTAAAGGGCGGGTATTTGACGGCGAGCGGGCATTTGACTGCGAACCTGGCGAAATGCTGCTGTTTCAGCCGAAAACGGCTCACTATTATGGTCGCGCGCCGGACAGCCCGCAGTGGTTTCACCGCTGGGTCTATTTCCGTCCGCGCGCCTACTGGCACGACTGGCTGCGCTGGCAGGATGAGCAGGAGGGCGTGGGACGACTGCTGCTGCCTGAATCGCTGCGTGGCGAATTTGATCGCCTGTTTGCCAGTATCGAACAGACCCACAATTCGGGCCGTCGCTTTGCGGAAGAGCTGGCGATGAACCTGCTGGAACGGCTGCTGCTGCGCGCCGTTGAAGAAGATCCTCGTAGCCATCAGTTAATTCGCGATCCGCGCGTGATTGAAGCCTGCCAGTACGTCACCAACCATCTCGCCAGCGAGGTTAAGATTGAAGAGGTGGCGCGCCACGTCTGTCTGTCGCCGTCGCGGCTGGCGCATCTGTTCCGCGAGCAGATGGGCGTGAACCTGCTGCGCTGGCGTGAAGATCAGCGCGTAATCCGCGCGAAACTGCTGCTGCAGACCACCCAGGAGCCGATCGCCTCGGTAGGACGTGAAGTGGGCTATGACGATCAGCTCTACTTCTCACGGGTGTTCCGCAAGCGGGTCGGCGTCAGTCCCAGCGACTTCCGCCGCCGTAATCAGGATGCGCACGACAGCCTGGCCGCTCAGACCGCCTGGCCGCTGGCGCGAAGTGCTATCTCTTAGTTTTTTCGGGGAATTCCGGCTTGTCGTCATTTGGTTAATAGTCTTAAATCAATCAGGTTATCAACTAAGAGTCTGGTCAACCAGGCTCTGAGAGGAATCCAAATGAGCGATAAATTACGTGTTGGTCTGATTGGCTACGGTTTTGCCAGTAAAACGTTTCACGCCCCGCTGATTGCGGGGACGCCGGACGTCGAACTGGCAGCCATTTCCAGTAGCGACGCCAGCAAAGTCCACGCCGACTGGCCTGCCGTTAAGGTGGTGGCTGACCCTCAGGCGCTGCTGGACGACCCGACGCTGCAACTGATTGTTATTCCTACCCCCAACGACACGCACTTCCCGCTGGCAAAAGCAGCGCTGAACGCCGGTAAACATGTGGTGGTCGATAAGCCTTTCACCGTGACGTTGTCACAGGCGCGCGAACTGGATGCGCTGGCGAAAGCCAAGGGGCTGCTGCTGTCGGTGTTCCACAACCGCCGCTGGGACAGTGACTTCCTGACGCTGAAATCGCTGATTGAGGCCGGTACGCTGGGTGAAGTGCGCTACTTCGAATCGCACTTTGACCGCTTCCGTCTGGAAGTGCGTAATCGCTGGCGTGAAATGAAAGGCGCAGGCAGCGGAATCTGGTATGACCTGGGGCCGCATCTGCTGGACCAGACGCTGCAGCTGTTTGGCCCGCCGGTCGCTATCACGGTTGATCTGGCCGAGATGCGTCCGGGCGCGCAGACTACCGACTACTTCCACGCGACGCTGACTTATCCGCAGCGCCGTGTCGTGCTGCACGCCAGCATGCTGGTCGCGGCAGAATCTGCCCGTTATACCGTCCACGGCACGCGCGGCAGTTACGTCAAATATGGTCTTGATCCGCAGGAAGATCGCCTGAAGTCAGGTGATTTCCCGCCGCAGGAAGACTGGGGCTATGACATGCGTGATGGCACTCTGACGCTGGTTGACGGAGATTCCCTGACCGAAACGACCCAGCTGACCCAGCCAGGCAACTATCCCGCTTACTATGCGGGCATCCGCGATGCGATTGCCGGACGTGGTAACAATCCGGTGACAGCGGAAGAGGCGATTCATGTGATGGAGCTGATCGAGTTAGGTCTGCAATCCGCCGAGAAACGCCAGACGATGTCGCTGAAGCGCGTTTAATCGGTCGGTGCTTAAAACGCAATAAGTAAAAAAGCGAAACGGGCCGGATATCCGGCCCGTTTTTTGTCCCTACGCTTCAGGATTACTGCACCCGTGCGCAAAGAGCCGCTTTCTCTGCTTCGCTAAGGAACGCAATCGTCAGACCATTTTCCTGCGCCTGACGGATCTGCGCCGCGCTCAGACCGGCAGCCGGAGCGGCGTGATGATACTCATGCGCCAGTTCAATGCCCTGAACCGCCGGATCATCCGTGTTAATCGTCGCCAGAATGCCATGCTCCAGGAAGGTCTTCAGCGGATGCTGCGCCAGTGATGGCACGGTGCTGGTCTGGATATTGGAGGTCAGGCAGGATTCAATACCAATACGGTGCTCCGCCAGGAAATCCATCAGCGCGCGATCTTCAATCGCTTTCACGCCGTGACCGATACGTTCTGCACCCAGCTCCCGAATCGCCTGCCAGATGCTCTCGGGTCCGGCCGCCTCGCCCGCATGGACGGTCACGCGGAAACCGGCATCGCGCGCCTGGGTAAAGTGGCTCAGGAACTCGCTGCCCGGGAAGCCCAGCTCATCACCCGCCAGATCGACCGCGGTGATGTGATCACGATGGGCAAGCAAACCTTCCAGTTCGCTGAGGCAGGCATCTTCGCCAAAGGTACGACTCATGATACCGATCAGACGCACGTCGATATCGTGCTGCTGACGGCCTGCGCGCACGCCCTCAATTACCGCTTCAACCACACCGGCAATCGGCAGGTTGTGGGTCATCGCCATATAACCAGGGGAAAAACGCAGTTCAGCATAGTGAATGCCCGCGCGGGCGGCATCTTCGACATTCTCCTGCGCGATCCGGCGGCAGGCATCCAGATCACCCAGCACTTTCACACCCCAGTCGAGCTTCTGCAGGAAACTCACCAGGTCCGGCTCATTCTGGCCGACCTGCACATGCGGACGCAGCGTCTCCAGCGTGGAAGCAGGCAGGGCGAGGTTAAACTGGCGACCTAAATCGAGAATGGTTTGTGCACGGATGTTGCCATCAAGGTGGCGGTGAATATCAGTCAGAGGAATTTTAGAATCGATCATGGCGCACTCGCTCAGTTGTCGGTGAAGTGCAGAGCATTATAAAAATATCTTGCGCAACAGCGCCAGCTATTTGCGCAACAGCTGCGCCGGATGCTGCTTAATTACGCATAACCGGCGAGCAATGGTTGCCTCGCCGGTTAATGTCAGCCCTGCAACTGATGGATCGCCGCAATCAGGCGTGAAACGCCCTCATCAACTTTGCTGCGCGGACAGCCAACGTTAAGACGCAAAAACCCTTTGCCTGCATCACCGTAGGTCGATCCGGGCATAATTGCGACCCGTTGCTGGATCAGCGCCTGTTGCAGGGCCTCTTCAGGAATGCCCAGCGGATTGATATCGAGCCAGGCGAGATAGGTCGCCTCGGGAATGTGCCAGTTCAGTGCGGGAAACTCAGCGTTAAGCCGATTGGCAACCAGTATGAAATTACCATAAAGATAGCTGCGCAGGGCATCCAGCCAGGGTGCGCCTTGTTGGTAGGCGGCAACGTGTGCCGTGACGGCCAGCACGGCCGGAGAAGAAAGGCCGTCAGCATTTTTCAGCGCCTGAAACCAGGCGGCTCTGTCTGCCGCATCCGGGATGATTCCCCACGCACCGGTCAGTCCCGGCACGTTGAAGCTTTTCGACGCCGAGGTAAACAGCGCCCAGTCACTGCGCGCCACGCTGGCCCACGGAGTATGGGGCTGATTACCCATAATCATATCCATATGGATTTCATCGCTGATCACCCGCACGCCGTGACGATCGCAGAGCGCCGCCATCTGTTGCAGCTCAGCTGCTGTCCACACTTTGCCGGTGGGATTGTGCGGGCTGCAGAGCAACAGGATTTTGCAGCGCGGGCGCGCCAGCCGCGTCTCCAGCGCGGCCATATCACATCGCCAGCTACCGTTATCCCGCTGCAGCGGCATCTCCAGCACCTGTCGCTGATTGCCGCGTACCGTTTTATAAAAAGCATCGTAGGCGGGAGTGTGGAGCACCACTTCATCATCCGGGTTGCTCCAGCGGCGCAGCATCTGCGCCACCATATAGATCACCGAGGGTCCATAAACCAGCGTGTCAGCATCGGGCTGGTAGCCGAAACGGCTGGACATCCAGTGGCAGCAGGCGGAAAGAAAATCGTCATGCTGCCAGCGACTGTAACCCAACACGCCGTGTGCTACGCGCTGTGCCAGCGCCTGCTGAACCGCTGGCGCAGTTCTGAAGTCCATATCCGAAATGGTAAACGGCAGCAGATCGGGGACGCCAAAGCGGTCAGCCACGAAATCCCACTGGGTCGACCAGCTGCCGCGGCGATCGATGACTTCGTCAAAGTTAAACATTATCGGCTCCGGCACTTCAGGCAGGGACATTCATCAGGTGTGACAGTTCATCTTTCACCGACTGCACCTGTGGACCAATAACCACCTGCAGGCTGGTCTGATTAAGATGGACCACACCTATCGCGCCGTTGGCTTTCAGCGCCGCATCATCCACTTTACTCATATCCGCCAGGGTCAGACGCAGACGCGTCAGACAATTATCCAGCGAGGTAATATTCTCCACGCCGCCAAGTGCCGCGAGAATAGCCGGTGAGTTATAGCCAGATTTGCCTTTACCGGCATTGCTGACCTGCTGCGCAACCGCACTGGCACTTTCCACTTCGCGGCCCGGTGTTTTGATATTGAAGTGCAGAATGGCGAAACGGAAAATCAGGTAGTAACCGACAAACCATATCGCTGCGACAACGGGTACCCAGTACCATTTGGTCGACAGCCCGTGCAGCACACCAAACACCACAAAGTCGATGATATTGCCGTCTGTATTGCCGATAGTGACGCCCAGTATCGCCATGATGCTGAAGCCAACGCCGGTCAGCAGGGCGTGGATCAGATAGAGGAACGGGGCGACAAACAGAAACAGGAATTCGATAGGTTCGGTGGTGCCGCCAACCACGCAGGCCACCACGCCAGAGATCAACAGGCCTTTGATCTTATGACGATTCTCCGGGCGGGCGCAGTGATAGATGGCCAGGGCAGCACCTGGCAGACCACCCAGGAACGCAGGCATTTTACCCTGTGACAGGAAGCGGGTCGCGCTTTCAGCAAAACCGTGGGTTTCCGGGCAGGCGAGCTGCGCCTGGAAAATGGTTAAGGCACCACTCACGCTCTTGCCACACACATCCAGTGTGCCGCCTGCATCGGTAAAGCGCATGATGGCGACCAGAATATGCTGCAGGCCAAACGGCAGCAGCAGACGTTCGCCGGTACCAAAAATCATCGGGCCGAAATCACCCGCGCTGTTAATCATCCAGCCTAATCCGGTGATGCCCCGTGCGAAAAAAGGCCAGATCAGCGGGACGACCAGTCCCAGTAAACCAATCACCAGCGTGGTGATAATTGGCACAAACCGGGTGCCGCCAAAGAAAGCCAGCGCATCGGGCAGTCGGATATTATGAAAGCGCTCATGCAGCCAGAACACCACAATACCCACAATGACCGCGCCCAGAATGCCAGTATCGATCGACGGGATCCCCAGGATCGGCTGAACGTTGTTAGCTTTCAGCAGGGCGGCATCGGTGGTTGGCAGAATGCCGTGGATATTGAGCCAGAAGTTGATGCTGAGGTTTAGCACGGCATACCCCACAAAGCCGGCAAACGCTGCCACGCCCTTGTTCTCGCGCGCCATACCCAGCGGAATCGCAATGGCGAACATCACCGGCAGATAGCTAAAGGCGAACGATCCCAGTTTGGCCATCCAGAGAAACAGATATTGCAGCCAGGGGTGATCCAGCACAGGTAACAGGGTCAGGACATCACGACTGCTCAGCGAACTGCCAATCCCGAGCATGATGCCGCAGAAGGAAAGCAGGGCAACCGGCAGCATAAAGGTTTTGCCCAGACTCTGGAAAAATTCCCAGACGGACATTTTTTGGTGAGAGGGTGACATGAACGCTCCTGGATAAACGGACCACTGAGTGAAGTGGCGGGATGATAAAACGTTTTACCTGGATCTTATGCGCGCTGAATCACACTCTTCAGGTCATGGACGATATAATTCTGACGTCATAAGGTGTAACGTTTTACCTTGTTTTCTAATGCTGTAATTCAGTTGAGTAATCTGATGAGTAAAATCACCATCAATGATGTTGCGGCGGCGGCGGGCGTGTCGGTGACCACGGTATCGCTGGTGTTATCCGGCAAAGGACGGATCTCTGCGGCCACCATGGCGCGCGTGAACGAGGCCATTGAGCAACTCGGTTTCGTGCGTAACCGTTCGGCAACCATGCTGCGCGGGGGTGAGAGTGGCGTGATTGGCTTGATCGTCCGCGATCTCAGCCAGCCATTTTATGCCGAAATGACGGCAGGTCTGAGTGAAGCGCTGGAGAAGCAGGGCAAATTGCTGTTCCTGACGCAGAGCGGCGCCCAGGGACAGCATCTGCATCGCTGCTTTGAGTCACTGGTCGCTCAGGGAGTGGATGGCGTGGTGCTGGGAGGCGGTGCCGATAAGGCCAGCCAGATTGTGACACGGGCCAGAGAGGTGAATATGGCCTTAGTCTGTGCCGCGCGCGCCAGTAGTCTGGATGAGGTGGACGCTATCCGTCCCGATAATGCTCAGGCTGCGCGTCTGGCCACAGAATACCTGATTCGTCAGGGGCATCAGCGCATTGCCTGGCTGGGCGGTCATAGCGCATCACTGACCCGGGCAGAACGTCTTGGCGGCTATTGCGCCACCCTGCTGCAATATGGGCTGCCGTTCCGGCCTGAATGGATTATTGAATGCGGTAACACGCAAAAAGAGGCGGCTGATGCGGCGGTACAGCTGTTTCAGCACCATCCGCGGCTGACTGCCGTGCTGGCCTATAACGCCACTACCGCGCTGGGATGCTATTTTGGGTTGTTGCGCACCGGGCGAACATTCGCCCGGGGTGCAGTCGACAGCTATTACGATCAGCAGCTGGCTCTGATGGGCTTTGGCGATGAACCGCAGGCGGAACTGACCGATCCGCCGCTGACGTTTGTCACCAGTTCAGCCCGGGAGATTGGCCGTGTGGCAGCTGAGCGTATCCTGCAACGGATAGCGCAACCGGATGCCGCCCGGCAGAACGTGATTATGCCGCCGCAGCTGGTTATTCGCGGCTCGGCATAAAAAAGGCGACCCGGAGGTCGCCTTTAAAGGAAGAGTAGAGAATTACTGCGGCATCCCTTCGCTGGTCGGCATACCCAGCATATAGCGGGAGAGGAACTGCTCCAGCGTCATTTTGTCGCCGTTCATGTTCACCTGACCGTTGGTATACTGCAGGCTGGTGACGATATTGTTATCCTGCTGCTGGGTCAGGCGGAACATCTGACCCATCGCCGCCAGTCCTTTCACCTGCTGATCTGCCAGCTTCTGTGCGTCATCGGCCTGATATCCTTCAGCCAGTCCCACTTTATGCATGGTTTCGGTCGCCATTGGCATATTGATGACCAGCTTGCTGTCCAGGCTCTTCAGTACCCGATCAACCATGGCGCTGAGTGTCTGGGCTTCGCCGGTCACCGCAGAGGGATCGTTGAAATTAGCGTTCAGGTTAAAGGTGCTTTCACCTTTATCATTTTTCCAGCTCAGCGGGGCGATACTGATCGCAGGTGAGCCCTTCAGCAGCATCGGCAGGTTGCTCATCAGAATCTGATGCACACCCGCCTGGTAGCGGATAGGATCTTCCGCGACGCCAGGCTGGCTAAGCAGTTCCTGCATCTGCGCGTTGTAACGATCGGAGAAGGCTTTTACCGCCTGCGCATCAAACTGTGACAGTTTCATCTTCAGCGCTGCCTGACCAAAATCCTGCTTCTGCAGCTGAATGCCTTCAACTTTGTAGTCGATATTGCCGCCAATCTTACCGGCGCTGTTATCGAAAGAGGAGGTGCCTTTCATTTTGTGCAGCGTCAGGGCGTCCTGACCATTGATGCTGGCATTGACCTTCTCAATATCCACTGACTGGTCGCCAATACGTACGCCTTCCGGGCTGAGATGGGTGTTACCGCTCAGCTTCAGACCATTAATGGTGAACAGCACCGGCTGGCCCATCTCATTTTTACTGGTCAGCGCGAGGCTATCAACATCACTGTCCAGCGACACTTTGTCGCCTTTGTTATCCGCGCTGACGTTGAAGGTGCCCCCATTGGTGGCAAGACGCTCGCCGCTTTGCGCATTCTGATAATCAACCGGCAGAACGCGCAGCGCCGTATCGGTGGCACCGCTGTAGCCGATACGGGTATCGGCGTTAATCAGCGACTTGTTGCCGGTCAGCTCAAACAGCTTTTTCACCGCATCGGTGTTAGCCAGTTCGGTATGAACCGACGCCATGCTCGGGATCAGATTAAAATGCTTCAGCTGAGCAAACGGGAAAGGGCCATGATCGATGGTTTCGTTCAGGATGATGCTCTGGCCTGGTTTCAGCAGGGGATTATCTTCCGTCTGCGAGTTGGCCTGAATCACCAGATTCACTTTGCTGCTGAACACGCCGCGCTGATAGTCCTGATAGCTGATCTTCAGTCGGCTGTTAGGGGCATAAGCATTCAGCTGGGCATTGGCGTTCTGCACCAGCTCATCCCTGTGGCTTTCAATCTGCTTGCCGGTGAACCATGCCGCGCCAGTCCAGACTACGCCCAGTGCGATGATGACACCTACGGCAACATTGGTCTTTTTCATTGCTGATTCGTCCTTATCCTTGAGTCCGCTTATGCCGCAGGTTTACCCCAGCGACTGAAGAAAAACGCCCGCAGGCGTTTAAAAGCTAATAGGTTGAAATAATAGCAGTTAACAGGCACTCCGTCAGCCGCTTCACCCTAAGTCGTTAAATACCCGCGCCAGTCGGCCCGTGCCTGCGACCGTTACGGGGGATTCGCTGGCGGCAATGAAGCAGGATTCACCTGGTTTCAGCGTCACCTGCTGCTCGCCTTTGGCGATCACCGTCTGGCCTTCGATGCAGAAAAGCAGTGCGGCGCTCTGCTGCGCCAGCGGCTGTGGCTCTGCGTTCAGGGTATGAATGGCAAAGGCAAAATCCTCCACCGGAATCGGGAAGCGCAGCGCGTTGCCCTGTTGCTCTGGTTCGGTCAGCAGGGTGCTGGCTGGCTTCTCTTCAAACTTCAGGTTCGCCATCAGCTCGGCAATATCGATATATTTCGGGGTTAAACCGGCCCGCAACACGTTATCGGAGTTTGCCATCACCTCCAGCGCCACGCCTTTCAGATAAGCGTGCGGGGTCTCCGCATAGAGGAACATCGCCTCGCCCGGTTGCAGCGTGATTACGTTCAGCAGCAGCGGCGAAAACAGGCCGCTGTCGTCAGGATACTCTGCCGCAATCATGCGAATGGTCTGCCACGGCTCACCCTGTTGTGCATCAACCGCGGATTTCAGGATGCCCAGCGCCAGCGATTTCGCCTCACCCTCCAGTGACAGCAGGGTAGAGAAGAGCGCGGCCAGCGTATCCTGATCGGGATGCTGCAGAAAATGGGCTATCTGTGGATGTGCGCCCGCAACCGGCTCCAGCAGTGAGACCATCTCCGTCAGGGTGCGAAAGCCATTCATCGCCTGGAAAGGCGTCAGCGCGAAGACCAGCTCCGGCTTGTGGTTGGCATCTTTATAATTACGCTCAGCAGCCGTCAGCGGAATACCCGCCGCATTCTCACGGGCAAAGCCCACTTCGGCCGCGCGTTTGCTGGGATGGACCTGAATCGACAGCGGCTGATCGGCAGACAACACTTTGAACAGGAAGGGCAGTTCACCAAAACGCTGTGCCACCGCTTCGCCCAGCATGGCGGCAGGCGCGGCATCAATCACGTCACGCAGCGAACGCTCGCTGCCCTGGTCAATCACGGTGGAGGGGCTCTTCGGATGTGCGCCCATCCAGAGTTCCGCCATCGGCAGCCCCTGTGGATTAGCGATTCCGTAAAGCTCAGTCAACGCAGTTTTGCTGCCCCATGCGTAGTTTTGCAGCGTATTGTTCATTTTTTGCATTGTATAACCCTTTATCACGGGAAATTATTGCCAGTATTAAAGCAGAAACTGCCGGTAAAAATACATCTCCAGCGCAAAAGGACGCTAAGCTCTGATAATGTTAAATTATTGTGTATTACTATCCTGACCGCCCGGCAGTCGATCGTAATGACGTACCGGGCGGTCATTCTTTTAAAAACCAGATGAAGGAGACGTATTCATGGCAGCCAATCGCATTGAGAAAGATTCAATGGGCCCCATCGACGTACCGGCAGACAAACTGTGGGGCGCGCAGACACAGCGCTCACTGGAACACTTCCGCATCTCAACCGAAAAAATGCCGACCGCGCTGGTGCATGCACTGGCATTGACCAAGCGCGCCGCGGCCAGCGTTAACCGCGATCTGGGACTGCTGCCCGCTGACCGCGCCGAGGCGATTGTCAGCGCGGCCGATGAGGTGCTGGCTGACAAGCATGCGGATGAATTCCCGCTGGCGATCTGGCAGACCGGTTCCGGCACCCAGACCAATATGAACATGAATGAAGTGCTGGCGAACCGCGCCAGTGAAATCCTTGGCGGCGAGCGCGGAATGGCGCGGCTGGTTCATCCCAACGACGATGTGAACAAGAGCCAGAGTTCCAACGATGTCTTCCCGACGGCGATGCACGTTGCCGCCGTTATCGCCTTGCGCGAACAGCTGATCCCTCAGATTCAGGTACTGAAAAAGACGTTGAGCCAGAAGTCCGACGCCTTCAAAGATATCGTCAAGATTGGCCGTACTCACCTGCAGGATGCCACGCCGCTGACTCTGGGCCAGGAGATTTCCGGCTGGGTGGCGATGCTGGAGCATAACCTGAAGCATATTGAGCAGAGCATTCCGCACGTGGCGGAACTGGCGCTGGGCGGCACGGCAGTAGGTACGGGCCTGAACACCCATCCGGAATATGCGGTGCGCGTGGCGAAGGCGCTGGCCGATCTCACGCAGCAGCCATTTGTCACTGCGCCAAACAAGTTTGAGGCGCTGGCAACCTGTGATGCGCTGGTGCATGCGCATGGCGCGCTGAAAGGGCTGGCCGCCTCGCTGATGAAAATCGCGAACGACGTGCGCTGGCTCTCTTCCGGCCCGCGTTGCGGCATCGGCGAAATCGCCATCCCGGAAAATGAGCCAGGCAGCTCCATCATGCCGGGTAAAATTAACCCGACCCAGTGCGAAGCGATGACCATGCTCTGCTGTCAGGTGATGGGTAACGATGTGGCGATCAATATGGGCGGCGCATCCGGTAACTTTGAGCTTAACGTGTTCCGTCCGATGGTAATCCATAACTTCCTGCAATCAATTCGCCTGCTGGCGGATGGCATGGACAGCTTTAATCATCACTGCGCGGTCGGCATTGAGCCGGTGCGTGAGCGCATCGATCAACTGCTTAACGAATCGCTGATGCTGGTGACGGCGCTGAATACCCATATTGGCTATGACAAAGCGGCAGAAATTGCCAAGAAGGCGCACAAAGAGGGGCTGACGCTGAAAGGCTCGGCGCTGAAGCTGGGTTATCTTACCGAAGAGGAGTTTGATGCCTGGGTACGGCCGGAAGAGATGGTCGGCAGCATGAAGTCGTAAGGTTTGAGTGAGTCAGAGGCCAGCGAAAGCTGGCCTTTTTTATTTATATTGGACAATCGACCCACAGATGCAGTCTGGGGATCAAAAGATTCAGCGGTTCAGCGGCAGGTTTATAACGATGGTTAATATTATCGGCATCGTAGTTAAGCAATTCGCCCAGAACCGGAACCTGGCTGCGATCGCGACAGATAACCAGAATCGGTGAAGGACAGGCCAGCTGAGTTTGTTTTTGTTCATCCGCGCGCCAGACGCGTGCAACCGGCTGGACTTTCACCGGGCGCTTGATTTTCAGCCGTGCCGAGGCGGGCAGGGCGCGCACGCTTGCCAGCTCCTCTTGCACTTTTTCCGCCCACTGTTCACGTGACCACGGCGCTTTTGCTCGTCCCGACTTCAGGCTTTTTTCCAGCTGGGCGATCACCTCTTCACGCTTGAGATTCTTGATAATGTGCTTGTTGGCCCAGCCGAAACGCAGGCTGTCGGGTGCGCTCAGCAGGGTGATAGTGCGATAGGCATTCAGGGTAATCAGCCCGCGCAAATGCTGGTGGACGAACTCAAAACGCGCTTCACTCGGCAGGCCAGAGTCCACCGTAATCAGCTGCTCCAGCCGTGCTTTCAGCTGATTGATGACGTCGACCAGTGCGCCGATCTCCGCCTCCTGCTGCGCGTTGCATTCGATACAGAGCGCGCCAGGCAAGCGCACGGCAGCCTTGGTGCTCAGCTGTTCTGACTGATGCTGCATAAACAGGCGGCAGTAGTGGTCAAGCGCCATCTTTAACGCGCTCTCCCCGAGATGCTGCTCGACGGCAATCCGGCTGATCGCTTCATGTTCGCGACCTTTAACCACCGGCGGCAGGCTGAAGACGCGGGCGATCAGCAGAGGCTGCGCTTCAATCTGCTGACGCAATTCACCCAGCGCCAGTTCCAGGTCATTTACACATTGATGCATATCAGCCACTAAGTCGTAGCGCGTCATGTTGTGCCTCCATAGTTACAACGTCCACAATGTGGCAGAAGCCTGGCGAGGATGCAAGCGCTATATAGTTACAACATACTGAAAGGGTTGTACTCACAATCGTGCGGCCTGCATAGCTATCCAGTCAAAATGGCATCACGCATTTTGGCTTATCACAGAACATGTTATAAAAACGGTTCGCCTGCTAACCAGGAGATTGCCTGTGAATCAGAACAACAAACCCGGCATCGCCGCCATTATTACCCTGGGCTGGGTGCAGATCCTGTCATGGGGCGGGTCGTTCTACCTGATGGCGGTGATGGCGAATCCGATTGCGGCTGAGACAGGCTGGTCACAGCAGTGGATTTATGGCGCACTCTCGACCGGGATTCTGGTATCGGGCCTGTTGTCACCGCTGGCAGGCAGGATTATCGCCCGCACCGGTGGCCGCCTGTTGCTGGCACTAAGTGGCATGGTGATGGCGGTGGGGCTGGTGATCATGGCTTATAGCCACTCTCTGCCGCTGTTTCTGTTTGCCTGGGTAATTATTGGCATCGGCATGGCGATGGGCCTTTATGACGCACTGTTTGCCACACTCGGCACCTGCTATGGCGGTCAGGCGCGTGCAGCGATCACCGGTATCACCCTGATATCTGGCTTCTGCACCACGCTGGTCTGGCCGGGAACGGCATTGTTAATCCACGGATTCGGCTGGCGAAACGCGTCGCTGATTATTGCGGCACTGATGGTCGTCTGCGTGCTGCCCGCCTATCTGTTTGCCTTACCCGACAGTCATGCTAAGCGGCCGGTGAAGCGACTGAGTCCGCAGTCTGGCACGGCGGAGATTGCGCCTGCGCTGTTCTGGCTGCTGTGTGCCATTTTTACCCTGGCGTCCGTGATCATGACGGCTATTTCCGTGCAGCTTATCGCCTTGTTGCAGGCCAGTGGCCATACGCTGACCTCGGCGCTGGCGATCAGCGCCGTACTTGGCCCGTGTCAGGTAGGATCCCGACTCGTCGATATCGCCTTTAAACGCAGTCATCCCATCCGTACCACCTTTTTTTCCGTTGGACTGGTGGCACTGGGCTTGCTGTTGCTGGCACTGTTTCCGCAGATGGCGTTGCTGAGCATGGTGTTGTATGGCGCAGGAAATGGCTTACGTGCCATCGTGCGGGGAACTTTACCGCTGGCGATGGTCAAACCAGAGTCCTATGCGATTGTGGTGGGTAAAATGGCCCGCCCGGCGTTGATGGGGCAGGCACTGACGCCGCTGATAGGTGGATATGTGTTTGAAAAGATGGGAGCAACGGCGACGCTGTGGTTGCTTTGCGCCCTGGCAATCTTTAACGTGGTACTGGTTATTGCGCTGAAGCAGCGATTACCGGCGACATCGGCCACCACGGCATAACGGAACGGTTCTCCTTGCTGCGCAGGAAGAGGGCCGTTAGCAGGCTAAGCACCTTGTGCTATCGGGCCTCAGCCTTTGGTGAATACGTGCCTTGTCACCGCCGGTTTGCTTCAAAAAAGCAACAGTGTTTGTTATATTTATTGCTCATTGATTGTTCACTTATGCGGCAATAAAACAATAAGATGCACCGCAACTCAGGATAAAGAAATGCTTGATTACCGCTTCCCGACAGCTTTGCAAATGGTTCTGAGCGTAGCGATGGCGGAGCAAATGGGAAAACGCTCTACCAGCGCGATTCTGGCCTACGGGCTGGAAGCGAATCCCAGTTTCATACGAAAATTAATGGTCCCGCTGACCCGTGACGGCATTATCGTCTCTACGCTGGGCCGTACCGGTTCGATTCATCTGGGCCGTCCTGCTGCGGAAATTACCCTGCGGGATATCTATGTCTCCGTGATCGAAGACAAAAAAATCTGGGCCGCGCGTCCCGACGTCGCGCCACGCTGTCTGGTCAGTGCCAACCTCTGCTGGTACTTCAAGTCGATAGCCGATGAAGCCGAGCAGGCGTCGCTGGATGTGCTGGCAAAACGCACCGTGGCAGACGCACTGAACGAACTGAAGAAACGCGACACCAGCAACTGCACCGCCGTGCCGGAACCTGAACCCGAAGAGATTGATGATCTCTGCAAAAAAAGCCGCTGATTAGCGGCTTTTTTTATGCCTGCTGGTCACTAACTTCCTGCCTCAAATCTGCCATAAGCCAATAACTCACTTTCCTGGGGTCGGTTATCACGCTGAACCTGATCAATCATTTGAAAATTCAGTATCCATCACAACATTAATGTTGTATTGATTATCACCAATGTTATTCTTGCTGTTATACACAGCGAGGGAACGCGATGAAGTACAGTGAATTCAGACGCTGGCTCATTCAGCAGGGCGCTATTTTGACTAAGCACCGCAGTGGAAGCAGCCATTTCAAGGTCTTCCTGGGCGACAGGCAATCCATTTTTCCGGATCACGGAGCAAAAGAAATGCCTGAAGGTACGCGCAGAAAAATTTTAAATGATCTGGGCCTGTGAGCCCGATCAGAGAGGTAACTCTATGTTTAATTATGCCGTCAGATTAACTCATGACGCCAAAACCGATACCTATGAGGTCTCGTGTCGTGATTTGCCGTTACTGCATTCCGTCGGTGACACCGTTGAGGAAGCACTTGCAGAAGCCGAAGATGGACTGGTGACGGCAATCTCTCTCGAGATGGATACGCGTCGTCCGATTCCGGTTGCCAGTAAACCGCTGGAAGGAGAGTACATTGTCTCTGTGCCTGTACTGGTGGCAATGAAAGCGGCACTTTACAACGCAATGATTGAAACCGGCACCCGTAAAGTCGATCTGGCACGTCAGCTGGGCGTGAATGGCCCACAGGTTGATCGACTACTGGATGTAGAGCACTCATCGAAAGTCGAAAATGTGGAGCTGGCGCTGGCTCAGCTGGGACGCAAAGCCCGGATTGAAATTCGTACCTGATCATCTGCCCGCAAGCAGAACGCTGGAGGTCAAAGATGAGTAATAATTCAGATCTGGCTAATGTCGCCGGGCAACCCACCGTGATCACCTATGTTCCTGAACTCAACATGTTCCGTGGGCGCTTTACTGGCCTGTCAGGCTACTGTGATTTTGTCTCTGACAGCGTACAGGGGCTGTACAAAGAGGGCGAGATTTCGCTGCGCGAATACCTGGAAGATTGTGCAGCCTCCGGCATTAATCCCTATGCTGAGCAGGAAAAAATTAAGACCTTTACGCTGCGCTATCCTGAATCGCTGGGAGAGCGCCTGTCTCAGGCTGCTGCGCAAAATGAAACCTCGCTGAATGCGTTTATCATTGAAACGCTGAATGAAAGATTGAAGCGGCGCTAACCTGCAAGGCAGAATCTGCCGGCATCTGTGAATCACAGGCAAAAAAAGGGGCGATCATATGGTCGCCCCTTTTAACTTTTACGGTTTACGCCGTCACGGACGATGCACTACCTGACCGGCGCGTCACCAGCTTGCGCAGGGCGACGTAGAACACCGGCGTCAGGAACAGGCCGAACAGCGTCACGCCGAGCATGCCGGAGAAGACCGTAATACCGGTAACGCCGCGGACCTCTGCACCCGCGCCTTCACCCAGAATCAGCGGTATTGTACCGGCGATAAAGGCGATGGAGGTCATTACAATCGGACGCAGACGCAGGCGACACGCTTCCAGCGCCGCTTCCACAATCCCTTTGCCCTGAATCTCCAGCTCCCGCGCAAACTCGACGATCAGAATCGCGTTCTTACAGGCGAGCCCCATCAGCACCACCAGTCCGACCTGCACGAAGACGTTGTTGTCACCGCCAGTCAGCCAGACGCCAAACAGCGCAGAGAGCATGGTCATCGGCACAATCAGGATCACCGCCAGCGGCAGCGTCCAGCTCTCATACAGCGCGGCCAGCACCAGGAACGCCAGCAACACGGCCATCGGGAAGACAATCAGCGCGGTATTGCCCTGCGTTGACTGCTGATAACTCAGATCGGTCCACTCGATGTTCATGCCGTTTGGCAATAGCTGACCGGACATCGCTTCCAGCTGACTCATCGCCTGCGCCGAGGAGAGCACGCGTGGGTCGGCATCACCAATCAAATCCGCCGCCGGATAGCCGTTATAGCGGATCACCGGGTCGGGACCGTAGGTGGTGGTAATGTTGACCATGCTGCCAATCGGCACCATCTCACCACGATCGTTTCGGGTACGCAGGTTAGCGATATCTTCGATGCTGTCGCGGAAATCCCCGTCAGCCTGCGCCATCACCCGCCAGGTGCGGCCAAAGCGGTTAAAGTCATTCACATACGACGAGCCAAGATAGGTCTGGAGCGTGCTGAACAGCGCGGTCAGCGATACTCCCTGCGCTTTGGCTTTATCCCGGTCTACCTTCACATCAAGCTGCGGAACGTTGGCCTGATAAGAGGAGATGGGGAAGTGCATCCCTGGCGTCTGCATGATGCTGCCCGACAGCGTATTAATCGCCGTCTGCAGTGCGCCATAACCCAGACCCGCCCGGTCCTGCACATAGAGCGAATAGCCCGAGCCCTGGCCCAGTCCCAGAATCGGCGGTGGCATAATCGAGAAGCCAAAGCCCTGCTGGATTTGCGCGATCTTCGCATTGATCTCAGCGTTGATCTCCGCCGCCGTATGTTTGCGCTCATTAAACGGCTTCAGACCGAAGAACACCGTGCCGCTGTTCGGCGTATTGGTGAACTGCAATGCATTCAGGCCAGGGAACGCTACCGCATAGGCGACGCCTTCGGTCTGCATACCGATTTCGCTCATCTTACGAATCACTGCATCCGTGCGCGCCAGAGAGGAACCTTCCGGCATCTTCACGCCACCAATCAGGTAGAGCTTATCCTGCGTCGGAATAAATCCACCCGGCACGGTGTGGAACATAAATCCGGCACCTGCCAGCAGCAGAATATAGACGCCAAACACGGCGCCACGGCGACGCAGCGTACGGCCCACCAGCGATTCATAACCATGGGCACTGCGCTGGAAGAAGCGGTTAAACGGCCGGAACAGCCAGCCAAACAGCGCATCAATGATCCGCGTCAGCCGGTCTTTCGGCGCGTTATGATCTTTCAGCAGCATCGCCGCCAGCGCAGGCGAGAGCGTCAGCGAGTTAATGGCAGAGATCACTGTAGAGATGGCGATGGTAGTGGCGAACTGCTTGTAGAACTGCCCGGTGACGCCAGAGAGAAACGCCATCGGCACAAACACCGCGCACAGCACCAGCGCAATGGCGATGATCGGCCCGGAGACCTCACGCATCGCCTGATGTGCAGCGGCGCGCGGCGACAGCCCCATCTCAATGTTACGTTCGACGTTCTCCACCACCACAATGGCGTCATCCACCACGATACCAATCGCCAGCACCAGCCCGAACAGGCTCAGCGTATTCAGCGAGAAGCCAAGCAGATAGAGCACGCTAAAGGTACCGACTATCGAAACCGGCACCGCCAGCAGGGGAATGATCGAGGCACGCCAGGTCTGGAGGAACAGAATCACCACCAGCACGACCAGAATGACCGCTTCCAGCAGGGTCTGCACCACGGCTTTAATGGAGTCGCGGACAAACACCGTCGGATCGTAAGGCGCGGCCCATTTCACGTCGTTGGGGAAGCGGGTCGCCAGCTCATCCATTTTGGCGCGAACCGCATTGGAGAGGTCGATGGCGTTGGCGCCAGGCGCCTGGAAGATGCCGATACCAACCGCATCTTTGTTATTCAGCTGCGAGCGCAGGGCATAGCTGCCCGAGCCCATCTCAATCCGCGCCACATCACGCAGCCGCACCAGCGAACCATCTTCCGAGGTTTTCAGGATGATATCGCCAAACTGCTGCTCGCTCTCCAGTCGTCCCTGGGTGTTGATTGACAGCAGAAAATCGCTCTGTTTTTTCAGCGGCTCGGCACCCAGCTGACCGGCAGAGACCTGCACGTTCTGCTCCTGCATCGCCGTTACCACGTCAGAGGCGGTCAGACCACGCGCCGCCACTTTATTGGGATCAAGCCAGACGCGCATCGCATACTCGCCTGCGCCAGAAAATCTGGATCTGCCCCACACCCGGCAGGCGGGCCAGCTCATCTTTTACCTTGAGGGTGGCGTAGTTACGCAGGTAGAGCGAATCGTAGGTATTGTTCGGTGAGAACATGTGGACGACCAGCGTCAGGGTCGGCGACATCTTCTGGGTGGTGATCCCCAGCCGACGCACATCTTCCGGCAGACGGGCTTCCGCCTGCGCTACGCGGTTCTGCACCTGCACCTGCGCCTGATCAGGATCGGTGCCTGGACGGAAGGTGACGGTGGTCACCAGCACGCCGTCAGAACCGGCCACTGACTTCATGTACATCATGTTTTCGACGCCGTTGATTGCCTCTTCCAGCGGCGTCGCCACGGAATCCGCAATCACTTTCGGGTTAGCGCCTGGATACTCGGCGCGCACCTGCACGCTGGGTGGCACCACGTCGGGATATTCACTGACTGGCAGCAGCGGGATGGCAATCACCCCGGTCACAAAAATCAGGATCGACAGCACCGCAGCAAAAATGGGCCGGTCGATAAAAAAGCGGGAAAAGTCCATATCGGCCTCGGGTTATTGAGCGGCTGCCGCACGCATGGCGACCGGCTGAGCAGTGACCGGCATGCCGGGCATAAATACTTTTTGCAGACCGGCGATGATGACCTTGTCGCCGGATTGCAGACCCGATTTAACGATGCGCAAACCATCCACCATCGCGCCAGGCTGGATATCGCGCCGCTGCGCTTTACCTTCGCCATCCACCACGTAGACATATTTGCGATCCTGGTCGGTCAATACCGCTTTATCATCGATCAGCACCGCCTCGAACTGCGCGCTGCCGGGCAGACGCACGCGGGCAAACAGGCCAGGCGTAAACTGACGCTGTTGATTGTCGAGCAGGGCGCGCATACGAATGGTGCCGGTGCTGGCGGTCAGCTGGTTATCCAGAAAGTCAATTTTGCCCTGGTGCGGGAAACCCTGTTCGCCGACCAGCGCAATCTCAACCGGCAGCGCATGGCGCTGCTGGCCCTGACGCGCCATCGCCTGATAGTTAAGGAAGGTGTTCTCATCGACATCGAAATAGACATACATCTGCTGCTGCGACACCAGCGTGGTTAACACACTGGCGCTGTCGCCGGCGGTCACCAGGTTACCGGCGGTGATCATCGCCCGGCTGGCGCGGCCATCAATCGGCGCGGTAACGCGGGTGAAGTCGAGGTTCAGCTGCGCCATATCGACCGCGGCCTCTGCGGCCAGCACATCCGCCTGCGCCTGACTGGCGGCAGAACGACGCTGCTCCCACGCTTCGCGGGAAATCGCCTGCGTGCCGATCAGCTTCTCGCTGCGGCCCGATTCGCTGCGGGCCAGACTCGCCTGACTGCGCGCCCGGGCCAGTTCCGCTTTGGCCTGCTCCAGCGCCGCGCGGTAACTCCGGTCATCAATGGTAAACAGTACCTGACCTTTTCTGACCTCATCGCCTTCACGATAGTTAACGGCATCAATGTAGCCAGAGACGCGCGGACGCAACTGCACGCTCTGCACCGCTTCAACCCGGCCATTGAAATTGTCCCATTGACTGACCGGTTTGATCAGCACGGGTGCGGCACTCACTTCAGGCGGCGGGGGAGCGGCGTTTTGCGCCACACCTTTATCGCAGCCGCTCAGTTGCGTGATGAGCAGTACCATCCCTAAGAGGGTTAAACCCTGACGAACCCGGTTCGTAATCATTGTTGTTATTCCGCGATAGATATAAACAGGCGGCCTGCAGGCCAATATTTGCAACTTTTAAGATTGCAATTAATCGCGGTGAGTGTAGGCTTGCGTGGCTGGCAACTGCAAGAATAACAGATACACTTTATGTGCGGTTTAGGGCAGGGCGATGAAAGCCTGAACAACTTAGCTAAAACCACACAAATAGTGCGGCATTTAATGTACTAATAAAACTTGCATTAAATGGCATAGTCAGCCACCCTTAAGTGTAACTGCAACTGATACTAATACTTTTCGCCACGGCGACAGGAGAGACTGGAATGATGAGTGATGCTTTTATTCACGATTTAATCGACTGGATTGATAACAACATCGAAGCACGTCTGGATCTGGATACCGTTTCAGAGCGCGCGGGCTACTCCAAATGGCACCTGCAGCGCATGTTTAAAGAGCACACCGGTTATCCACTGGGTGAATACATCCGGGTTAAGAAGCTGAAGAAATCAGCCGACCGCCTGACCAGCACTGATGAACCAATTCTTAATGTGGCTATCTCGTTAGGTTTCGACTCCCAGCAATCCTTTAACCGCAGCTTCAAACGCCAGTATGGCGTCGCGCCGGGTGCATGGCGTCGGCACAGCGGGGATTCGCACGCAGCATAACCTCGCCAGGGCCAGCTTGTCTGGCCCGCGCTTTTCTCTGCGCGCAAAACTGGTATCATCTGCGTCCTGTCGTCACGGATGCCATCATGTCAAAAAAACTCTGGATTGGACTTTTTCTCGTCCTCGCGGCCTGTTTCTACGGCCTTAAACCCTATCTGAATTCCGTTTCAGCCCCTGCCCAGGCGGATATCGCCACCCTGACTGACGCCCATACCGTGGCGCGCTGGGTGCTGCAGCATCAGCAACTGCCGGACTACTACCTCACCAAAAACGACGCGCGCAAGCGTGGCTGGAATCCGGCTAAAGGCAACCTGTGTGACGTGTTGCCAGGCAGAGCCATCGGCGGCGATCGCTTTACGAACCGTGAGAAGCGTCTGCCCGGGCGTGCGGGCCGTCAGTGGTATGAAGCGGATGTGAATTATCGCTGCGGGCATCGCGATGCCGATCGCCTGGTCTACTCCTCTGACGGGCTGGTGTTTCTCTCCACCGATCACTACCGCAGTTTCAGGCAGGTGCCCTGATCATGCTTAATCTGACCTTTGACCTGCGTCAGCTCACCACGCGCGCGGCGTTTTATCAGCAGTTTGCTGAGCAGAGCGGCTGTCCGCAGACCTTCGGACATAATCTGGATGCGTTATGGGACTGGCTGACGGGCGGGATGGCGCTGCCTGCGACAATGTGGTTGCAGCACTATGCCGCGCATCAGGCCGATTTAGCGCCGGTGCTGGCGCTGCTGGAAGAGGCGGCGCAGTCGCTGGAGGGCGAACTGCGCCTGATCATTGATTAAGCGCGTAGCGGCTTGAGCAGCGCAACCAGCGCTTCACGGGCTGCCAGCGGCAGATCGCCGCCGCCAGTGTAACCATTGTTCTCAATGATGACCTGGTTCAGCCCCACCAGCCAGTCGTAGATATAGTAGGCCGTGTGGTTGGCCGGGGCGGCAGAGAGTCTGGTCAGACGCTGGCCGGAACTGAAGCTGACGCTGGGAGCCGGAGGCCGCGAGAAAATCACCTGACCCCGGTTAACGCGGCTGGCAGGGCGTTCATTTTCAGGACGCTGTAAAAAGCCGAGCCAGGCCACAAAATCCCCCAGCACCGTCATCGCCCGCGTCACCTGACGATCCGCGCGTGATTCATGGCTGACGCTCTGCGTATCGGGCTCATGCAGCGCCTGCTGCAGCTTTTGCGCGATATCGGTGCGGAACCCGGCCGTGATCAGCTCTTCAACCAGCCACTCCATCGTTGGCTTATCCACGTTCAGCAACGCCAGCAGGCTGCGGTTTTCCGGCAGCTGACGCAGATGATCCAGCCACAGCAGCAGCACCTGACGCGGATACTGCTGCGCGCTCTGCAGACTCTGACGCGGCTGAACCGGCGCTTCAGCCGGGCTCTCACTGAACAGGTCAAATTCAAACCCGATACCGAACTGATTTTCCGGGGCCTGAATACTGGCCGGTTTGCTGCCTTGTAAGGCGGACTGATTGAGCCACAGCTGACGCAGCGCCTCACGCGGCGGCTGCAGGCGTTCCAGCAGCTCGCCATGCAGGCCGGTCCGATGCTGTAAACACTTCAGTAGCGTATCGGCGATATTCTGTTTGCGTGCCGCCTGTTCCGGGCTGGCACCCGCTTCGGTCCAGGGCAGCAGACGCCGCTCCACCACGGTATGCTGAATCTGCGCCAGTTGAGCCAGCAGCATGTCGCGGCGCGCTTCCGGCTGCATCTCATCCTGCAACCAGCTCGCCATGCGGTCGACGCCCGCGCGATCCAGTGCCAGCATCGACCCCCAGTGCTGACCGGGCTGTCCCATCTGACGCTGCACCGCTTCATCCACATTGACCTGCTGATGGCGGGCATCGAAAGGGGTAATCGCCCAGATCAGGCGCGGTTTCTCTGCAGATTCCTGTGCGGGCTGCTGACGCTGCCATTCGCGCAGCGTTTCGCTGGCGAGGTCGGCATCCTGACGCTGGCTGGCTGCGGTACAGACCAGCAGCAGATCAATTGCCTGACGCGCGGCGTAAAAACCGGGCAGCAGGGCACGTTTCTGTTCCAGCAGTTGGGCACGCAGCGGATCCTGCTGCTGCAGGCGCTGACGATCTTCCTGGGTTGCCGCGTCACCGGACTGGCCTGGCGCGGGCAGTTCCAGCATATCAGCATCATCATAGAGCGCGGTTCGCGGTGTGGAACTTAGCGGGACCAGCACTTCCAGCGTCAGCAGCGCCAGTAATCCCAGCGGCACGTTCTGCGCCTTACCGATGCGGTTACCATTCAGCGGGCAGACTTCCACCAGCTGCTGCTGATCCTGCTCACTGGCCGGAACAATCAGCTGCTCGGCCGGCAGCAGTGATGTGTCGGTCAGCAGGCTCAGCGGGGCGAGCACCCGGCTGCTGTTACGCAGCTGGTGACGCAGATGCAGCAGGGTGCGCAGCATCTCATTCAGTTCAGGCTGACCAGGCCACAGCAGTGAAAAAAGCTGTACCCGGTCGTCAACGCTGAGCCAGGGCGCCAGCTCAACCGCCTGCGGCCAGAAATGACGATCAAGCCGCGCATCGTGGTGCGCACGGCGACGGCACCAGGACCAGAGTGTTACCAGCGCATCGCCTTCCAGACCCGCCAGCGGCGTGGCGAGACGATGACGCTGCAGGCGCTGCAGTGCGCTGTCGATCTGTGCGGTATCGGGCGTTGTCGCGCCGGCACAGGCGACCATCAGCCGTACGATCTCCGCTTCACTCAGCAGCATCAGTTCAACCGGCCACTCGTTTGAGAGCGGCTCGCGCTGATGGCTGAAACGGGTGGCGGTAGCAAAATCGAGGTTGCCGGGATTGATATGCTGAAACCAGTTCAGTAGTTTATCACCCATGCGGGTCACTAACTGGCCCTGTGCATCGGCCACCATTTCGTTCAGCAGCCAGGCCTTACCCGCCTGCGACTGGCCAAACAGCGCCAGCGTCACCGGACGCGCCACCTGCTGCGCCAGCGCCTGAGTCTGCACGCGCGCCTGGCGCAGTTGCAGCGTCAGGGTTTCTGCTTCCAGCGCCAGACGCGGCGACTGCTCACGGCTGCTCTCAATCCAGGCCAGACTGTTATTCAGGGCGTCCTGCAACAGGCCAAGACGTTTTGCCAGCGTTTGCGGCTGACGGGGTTTCAGGGCTTTCATCGTTTACACACGCTCCCGCTGTCAATCCAGTATTGCGCATTGGCATTGCCGGTCGCCGACAGGGTATTCAGCTTAAGACTCAACTGCTCCAGCGGCACGCGGGTGCCATCATCCAGACGGGCATCGCTCAGCACCAGACTTTCCGGGCCGGACGCGTCGGGTCCGGCTTTTACCGCCAGCCGGATGCGCAGCACGCTCTCACCGGCCACTTTACGCGCCAGGGTGGCGTCGTTCAGCGTCAGGCTATAGAGCGGCGAGGCGGGCCAGCGATCGTTATCAAGCTGGCGGAAGCCGAGACAGACGTTGCCGCGAATACGGAAACTGCGCTTTTTATCCAGCACATAGCCGGGATCGTCGAGGTCAATTTCGCTGTAGCAGAGGTTCTCGTCCGTCAGCGCCTGGTTTTCGTCGAGCATGCCAAGATAGCGAATCGTCGAGTAGGGTTCAAAATCGCCTGCGCGGAACCAGAAGCTGCTGAGGCGCAGATCCAGCGCCAGCAGGCAGAGCATCGCGCCGACCGCCGCGGTCGATTTCGGGTTGTCGATGCGGCCATGTTTGTTAAACGGATACCAGTCGCTGGTGTGATAGCCTTCCAGCGACAGTATACGGCTGCCCGGCAGCGGTTGCAGATGACGCACCAGCGCCTGAATGCCCGGGAAGCGCGACGGGCGACCGGTCAGCAGCAGCACGTCACACTGATAGAGCGACACCACTTCACACATTGAACGCAGCGCCGGGATAATCGCCATCCGGTGCTGCATAAATTCACCGTGCAGCTGTGACAGGCTCACCACCAGCGGTACCTGCAGCAGGTCAAAGCGGCTGTTACCGCCCAGCTCGCGCTGAATCTCGCCGTTGACGAAGGCCAGTACCGCTTCGCCCGGCGGCTGATCGACCAGCTCGCCAAACAGTGCGTTGATCTCCGCGTGGCTCTCCAGCGGATCCCAGTTTTCGTAGCGTTCCAGTACCGCCTGCGCCAGCGGAATAAACAGTTGTAAGGTGATCTGCTGACGCAGCGTGGCCTGACCGTCCATGCGGCTGTCGTGACCAAACAGCTTGTTCATCAGCGGTTCCGCCAGCGTCAGGCCCGCTTTCTGCAGATGCTGCTGCAGCGCCGGTAAAATCCACAGCTGAATCACATCCAGCAGGATATCGTCGCCCGCGACTTTAAAGCCTTCGCGGAACAGCAGTCGCGGCGTGATTTTGACGTTGTTGCCCTGACCATCATCCAGACGATACTGGGTGATGGCGAGGTCAGTAGTGCCGCCGCCGATATCAATCGAGGCGATGCGCAGGCTCTTGCCTGGCAGTTCGTCAGCATCGCGCGGGCGATCCGGACGGGCCATGCTGCTGAAAAAGTCTTCGGCACGACCGGCAAAGTTGACCTGGGTTTCATTAAACAGC
This sequence comes from Pantoea sp. CFSAN033090, assembly GCF_001264395.1. Taxonomy (NCBI): domain Bacteria; kingdom Pseudomonadati; phylum Pseudomonadota; class Gammaproteobacteria; order Enterobacterales; family Erwiniaceae; genus Pantoea; species Pantoea sp. CFSAN033090. The sequence goes on from NZ_LGYX01000029.1 coordinate 33,415, forward strand.
CAGACCATCTGACCACAGGTCGCTTCATCCCACTCCATCTGCACATCCGGCAGCGGTTTCGGGTTCTGACGTGGCAGTGATGGTGAAAGGTCATCTTCGTCAGCCAGCCAGCCTTCCGCTTTCCAGACCAGCGCCAGCGCTTCCTGCATCCGGCGGCGGAAAATTTCACGCTCCGGCTTCGGCATCGCTGACGGCAGCGTCAGGATCACATGGCGCAGCTGACGTGGCGCGTGGCTCTGTGGCATCCGCTGACGCTGTGCCGCGCTGTTCATCTGCATCAGCGCCTGAGCCAGCAGCTCACACAGCATAAAGGTCATCAGCGAACTGCGGCTGTAGTGCGGAGAAAAGACCGGCAGACGATCGTCCGGTGCCAGCGTCGAGAGCGGCTGGCCTTCGTCGTTGAGCAGGGTGGTAAAGGGCGCGGCATAGGCCAGCGGTTCAGCCTGTTCGCCGGGCGTGTTAAAACGCCAGCCTGGCTGATAGCGCGCCTCATCCCACAGATAACGACGCGGGCTGGAGAGGCCGGTGCTGCCTTCCAGTCCCACACGCTGCAGTGCCAGACGGCTCGCTTCACGGCCGACGCGCGTCAGAGAAGGCCACATAAAGGCCTGCTCACGACCGCTCTCCAGCGAGAAGTTCGCTTTGCCAAAACGGGTCTCGGCAAACTCCAGACGGCTATCAAACAGCTCGTTGTAAACCTGATGCGGCTGCGACAGATCGCGCAGCTGCAGCTCATAGGTCTGCTTCAGGCCGTTGCTCTCTTCCGGGTGATCTTCCACCAGAATGCCGCAGGTATGGGAGTTACCGACATCCAGAATGATATCGACGTTGACCGCCGGGGTCTGCAGCGTGGCGGCCTGAATATGGATCTCGCTGAGGTCGAGCTGTTCGCCCAGCAGCTCCAGCAGATTGAGGTAGTGCGCCTGATACTCAAACTCGCGCAGCGCCTGATTAATCGCCTGTTCGCGGCGATCGGAGACGCGGTCGGTAAAGGATTCGCGCAGCCAGCCGTCAACCCAGGTCAGGTCAAGAAAATCACCCAGCTCGTAGTTGTGCCAGGCGAGCGCAAAAGTCACACCGTTCTGAGCATCAGCCGTGCTGAGGCCGAGCTGTTCACCGCCATCCTGTTCCGCCACGCAGCGGGTATCAAAGGCCAGGCTGACGCGATGGGTATTGCCTGCTGCATCGGGCGCGGGCAGCGCAACCAGACGCATCCGCGCCCAGTTTTCAGGACCGCCGATAAAACGACGTCCGCTGGCACAGCGCAGCATCGGCAGCGGCAGCCAGCAGGCTGACAGCAGAGAGAGCGAGTCCGCCAGCGCGATATCAGACTCCGGGCGCACCACTTCCGCAGCGCCGCCATCTTCCGGATAGAGCAGGAACTTACCGCTGTTGCCATCGACGTTCAGGCGCAGCAGCGGGCCGTTGGCGGTCTGGCGCACAAACTGGCGGCGCGCAGGGGTATCTGAGAGTTGCAGGCCGAAATCCAGAAACTGCACGCCGCTGTTTTCAATCAGCGAAATTTTTTGTTTGTCATCGATCAGGGGAGCCAGCATCGTTATTTACTCTCACGCTTAATCGTCATCGGGAAGACCCGGTCATCAGCATACTGCGCTTCACACACTGCGGCACCGATACTCGCATGGCAGACCAGCAGCGGCATACGGTAGCGCGAATTGTTCTGGCACTTCGCCGTGTAGCGGCTCTCAATCACCAGGTTACCGGCGCTGGTCATGGCCGCGCTGACATCCGCTTTACAGGTGGTATTGCCCTGGGCGATCTGCACGCTGCCTTTGCCGTTTTTAAACTGGAAGCGCATCACTGGAGGCTTACCGGTTGGCGTCGGCATCTGGTCGATAGTGACACGCCAGCGGCCATCAATCACCCTAACCTGGCCATCGCGCACCGCATCCGGCGTCACGATCAGGTCATCGGGTTTGGCCGGAACCGGCGCCGTCACCGTTGTGGCAAGGGTAGCAGATGCGTCTGCCGGTGCGGTATCGGTGGTGGTGTTGGCCGGTTTCTGCGGCTGCGATTCAGGGAGTTTTTCCGGTGCTGCCTGCTCTGCAGGTGGCGTGACAGACGGTGTCGCCGCAACCGGTGCCGGAGTCGCAGCAGGGGCCGGAGTGGATACCGTCGCCGGGGCTGACGCTGGCTTCGCAGTGGCAACCGGTGTTTTTACGGGTTCAGAACGATGCAGCAACACGGCCACCGTCACGGCAGCAGCAATCGCCACCGGCGGTAACAGATACCAGACGCGGAAACGGCGGCGAGCCGCTACAGGCGTCGCCGGCTGAGCTTCAACGGGTGCCGCAACCGGCAGCGGTTCAGCCACAGGTTCAGGTTCGGGCTCAGTGATTATCTCTGGTTCAGCGATGACCGGCGCGGCAGGCAGCTCAGGCAGCGGTTCAACCAGCGCCACTGGCAGGTTCTCTTCCAGCGTGTCACGCAGGCAGGCCAGCGCGTCATCGCGGCTGCGCGCCTGGGCATCGACAAAGCCCCAGAAGGTGATGACCGGTTTGCCATCAACCAGATAGACATACTGCTGGTCGGGGAATTGCAGGGTTTTGCTCAGCAGCGCACCAAACAGCCGCATTGATGGGTTCTCAGCTGCGCGCGCGCGCGTACTGAGATCCTGCATATCCTGCTGACAGGCGGTGAGCTGTTGCAGCGCCGCGCGACGTTCATGATCGCTGGCACCCAGCCAGGATTTGACCCGGCCGCTAAAAGGGGCATACCAGTCGAGGCGATCGCCCCGTTCATTGGCCTGAGGAATGGCCAGGCAATCTGCCAGTGCGCTCTGACGGCGCAGGCGCAGGGTTTCACGAATTTGCAATGCTGAGGCGTAGACCGGCTGGCCATTTTCACCTAACGCCAGAACTGCATCTAAATTACCGCTGCGCAGAAAAGTTTTTGCCACCTGTTGGGCCCTTATCGGTCGTTGTCTGAGGCAGAAAATCGCGTGTTATCGACGATTGGGTTGATTTTACGCGGGGCAATGACAAATCAAACGGCAGAAAAAGGGGGTAAATCCACTGTTTTTTTCACCGGCTGACGGAAAAACCACCGCTATTTCAGAGAGTATGACGCAATCAGCCGGATTTGCGCACCAGCAGCAGGTGGGCGATGACGCCGCCCGCCAGTCCCCAGAAGGCCGGACCAATGCCCAGCAGCGAAACGCCGGATGCGGTGATCAGAAAGGTGATCAGCGCGCTGTCGCGTTCGGCAGGCAGATCCAGTGCGCGGTGGAGGCTGCCACCCAGTGTGGCAAGGAGTGCCAGACCCGCCAGCGCCTCAATCAGCACCGCAGGCAGGGCACTGAACAGCACGGCGATCAGCGCACCGGACGCGCCCGCCAGCAGATAGAAGATCCCCGCCAGCGCCGCCGCGCGCCAGCGTTGCTGAGGATTTGGGTCGACCTCATCGCTCATGCAGATGGCCGCCGTAATCGCCGCCACGCAGACCGAAAAACCCCCTAACGGCGACAGCAGCAGCGCAATTAATCCGGTCCAGCTCATCAGTGAAGAGACGGGTGGACGGTAGCCGTGCGCCTGTAGCGTGGCGATGCCGGGGGCGTTCTGCGACGCCATCGTCACCAGGAAATAGGGCACGCCGATCCCCAGCAGCGTGGTGAGGGTAAAGTGCGGCATCACGACTTCCGGCATTGCCAGCCTAATCGGCTGCGGCGGAAAGTGGATGGCGTGCTGTGCCAGCGCGACGGCAAAACCTACCAGCAGCGTGACCAGAATTGCATAGCGGGCCAGCCAGCGGCGGGCCAGCAGCCAGGCCAGGCACATGCTGCCGCACAGTACAAAGTTACTTTGCAAATCGGCAAAGGTCTGCAGCCCGAAGCGCAGCAGAATACCTGCCAGCATCGCCGCTGCCAGTGAGGCGGGAATGTAGTTCATCAGCCGGGCAAACAGGCCGGTGACGCCGCACAATACGATCAGCAGATTGGCGAAAACAAAGACGCCTACCGCCTCATTCAGCGAAATGCCGTGAAAACTGGTCGCCAGCAGCGCAGCGCCGGGCGTTGACCAGGCAGCCAGCACCGGCATGCGGTAGCGCAGTGACAGGCCCAGCGAGGCGATCCCCAGCGCGATGCCCAGCACCGACAGCCAGCCGCCAATCTGCGCGGGCGTGGCGCCCGCCGCCTGAAACATCTGATAGATAATCGCGCCACTGCTGCTGTAGCCCACCAGCACAGCCACGAAGCCGGAGACCAGCATCGGCAGGGTAAAACGGGGAGGTTCCGCTCTCGTCATGGTCAGACTCTTTATGAGGTTGTGCGTTATAGCGCACATGGTCGCATGATGCGCTATAACGCACAAGTGTTACACTATTGCCATAACGTCACTCACCAGGATGACGAGAAAGCAGGAGAAAAAATGGCGGATTTTCAGCAACACCTGAGCAGCGCTCTCAGACAGTTGCGGCAGGCCAATGGCTGGAGCCTGACGCTGACGGCGGAGCGAACCGGCGTCAGTAAAGCGATGCTGGGCCAGATTGAGCGCGGCGAATCGAGTCCCACCGTGGCGACGCTGTGGAAGATTGCCACCGGTTTCAACGTTCCCTTTTCCTTTTTTATCGACGGCAGCGTGTTGCCTTCAGGCGCCGCGCCTGCATTCAGTCAGCCCAATGCCGACATGTCGGTACGGTCGCTGCTGCCTTACGATCCGCAACTGCGTTTTGATCTGCTGGCGGTGGAGTTGGCAGCGGGCGCGCAGAGTCATTCTTCGCCCCATGAAGCGGGCTGTGTGGAGCAGGTGGTGGTCATCGAGGGCGAACTATTGCTGGGCGTCGGTGACCTCTGGCGACGTCTGCTCGCCGGGGAGGCGTTCCAGTTCAGGGCCGATGTGCTGCACAGCTACCGTAACCCGCTCAGCACGCCGCTGCGCTTCCACAGTCTGATCCACTATCTGCAGCGCCCGGACGTTACAAATTGATACCTGAGCAAACTACACAGTTTACCTTCGTATCTTTATACTTTCGCTTATCGATGGAGACGTGTAATGAGCGATCTGACTGAATCCGCTGCAATGCTGCGCATGCTGGTGGGCAAGCTGGGCCGCCGGTTGCGCGAGTCAGCACCGCCTGGTGAATTGACCTGGTCTCAGGTCGCGGTGCTGGGTCATCTGGTTCGCGATGGGGCGATGACGGTAACGCAACTAGCGGCGGCCGAGGGCGTACGCACCCAGTCAATGGGCGCGACCGTCGCCGGGTTACTGGCGGCGGAACTGGTGACGGGCGAGCCGGATCCCCATGATGGCCGTAAAACCCGCTATCTTCCCACGACGTCCAGCCTGGCGGTGATTACGTCGAGTCGCGCGATGCGCGATGACTGGCTGGTCCGGACGCTGGAAGCGCGACTGAGTCCGGCAGAACAGCAGCAACTGACCGACGTTCTCCCTCTGCTGCAACGACTCACTGACTATTAAATCTGAGGATTCAACATGGCTGTAACCACACTTGATGCAAAAACTGCGCTGATTGTTATCGACCTGCAACATGGCATTGTGGCGCTGCCGCTGGTTCATGAACCGCAGCCGGTGATCGAACGCTGTGCCGGACTGGCTGAGGCGTTTCGCGAGCACGATCTGCCGGTTGTGCTGGTTAACGTGGCTGGTGGGGCGCCGGGCCGCAATGAGCAGGCACGTCACAGCGGCGAATTGCCCGCCGACTGGGCCACGCTGGTTCCGGCGATGACCCCACAGCAAAATGACCTTACGGTCACCAAGAAAACCTGGGGTGCGTTTCACGCCACGGCGTTGCACGATGAGCTGCAAAAGCGCGGCATTACTCAGGTAGTGATTTGTGGTATCGCGACCAGCATCGGCGTGGAATCCACCGCACGACAGGCGTATGAGCTGGGTTACAACGTCACGCTGGCGACCGATGCGATGACCGATCTCAACCTGGATACGCACAACAATAGCGTGAACCTGATCTTCCCGCGCCTGGGTGAAACCGGCAGCTGTGAGGATATTAAGGCGCAGCTGAATTCGCGCGACTGATTGGCGTGTGACGTTAAGCGTCGGGCCACCGCGACGGTGGCCCGTTGAGGGCAGCCACAGCTCTTATCAAAAAACTGCGCCACGTTTCTCCCCAGGGGGCCGGACGAAACTCTTCACCAGCAATCGCTGACATAATGACATTCAAATCATCATCCTCATTCTGAAGCAGGATGTTTATTTCATTCCGCGCTTCGATAACAGGCATGTCATGATCAATATAGCTCTGAAGCATTTCTTCGAGGGTATTGCCAAAGTCGTCATGGTGGCAGCTTAAAAATACTCTTAACATGCCGGTTAGCGCCGGGTATTGTTTCTCGGGTTTATCACCCCATCCACGGATAAGACGTGAGAACATAGTAAGGTTTCCCGTTATAAGTTTGCTTAAGCAGCACCACTCGCACAGAGTAACAGGTTTCTTTTGCCGCTTTACCCTGCCTGAATCCATAACCCACAGCAGCCCTGCTACGATATACCAGTTCCAGAGGACTGGCGTTATTCCCCCAGTTCGCCCAATGAATGATCCGTAGTCGGTTAGCTTTCAGGGCTGAGCTGATCGCTTTTTCTGCAATCTGAACTGAATAATATGATGATACTGAGTGCATATTTGGGCTGAGGGCCAGCCTGGCGAGTAAATCATTATCAGAAATTGCGACGTGCTTAGCAATGGTGTGGCCGCCAGCCCTGACTGAGCTGACAGCCTCATGCTCAGTAATTTTAAACGTACCCGCCCGGACGTATACAACACGGGCTGCACTAACAGTAAGTCCAAAGGCAGCTGGAACACCCACATCTATGGCCAGACCGATATTCCATGCTGCTGTGTCGTCAGCGCCAAATTTCTTTGCGAGAGCAACAGCCGTCTGGTAGGTGGCAGTTCGGGTATTCTGGCCGGTCAGCACCCGGTTAGCTGCAGCATTAATGCTATCCATACTGTGAGCACCAACGACAATACATGCTGCCTTGATTATCCCGGTGGGTTCGGGAGCCATACACAATGCGGTTGCACCAGCCAACTCCAGACTACCCATGAGCAGGTCAAGACCACCCATAAGACGGTTGCTCATTCCCTCGGATTCAGTAACTGACTTATCGGAAAGCACCGCAGCAAGATGTACCGGAGACATTGCAATTTGTAGCTCGTTGTCCATAACAATCAATCCTTAAAAGAAATTCAATTCGCGCGCCTGATTCGCGTGTGAAGGTAATATCCGGGCCACCACAGCCGTGGCCCGAATTGTTTTAGCGGAAGGCGTAACCCAGCGTTAAACCGACGCTGTAATTGCGGCCCGGCGCGGATTCGAAATAGCGACCATTACTCTCATTCACAATCACTGAACCCACATAGTGCCGGTCAAACAGGTTATCGACCCGGCCAAACAGATCCAGTGTCCAGTTCTCAACCAGCCACTTATAGCCACTGTTAACCGCTGCCACGGTGTAGGACGGGGTGTTCACGCTGTTCTGATCTTCAGCGGCGATCTGGCTCAGATAACGCACCTCACTGCCTGCATAAAAGCCCTGTTCAGGCAGGTAACCGAGTCCGGCGTAAGCCATGTTACGGGCGATGCCGGGAATGCGGTTGCCGTCACAGCTGTCACTACCGCAGGCGTTGCTGCGATAGCGCGCATCCAGCAGGGTGTAGGCCATCTTCAGCCGCCAGTCCCAGGCAAACTGCTGATCCAGGCTTAACTCCAGACCGCGACGGCGGGTCTGACCGGCATTTTTATAGGTAGTGCGTCCGCCACTGCTGGCATCCGCCACAATCTCATCCTGGGTATCGGTCTGGAACAAAGCCGCGCTGATCAGGCCATTGCCGATGCGTTTCTTGCTGCCAATCTCCAGCGTATCGCTGGTGGCCGGTTTCAGCCCCAGATTCAGACCGGTCGCGCCGTCTGAACGGTAAGAGAGCTCATTAATGGTCGGGGTTTCAAAGCCGCGACCGGCGGAGATCCACGCGTTCCAGCCTGGGTCAAAGGCATACTTCAGTGCCGCAGCGGGCAGCCATTTGTGATAGCGCGCATCACCGCTGTCGTCGCCGTTACCGGGCTGAATATAGAAGTCATTAGAGTCAAAGTTAACGGTGCTGAACCGCACACCCGCATCCAGCGACAGCTTATCGGTCAGTTGCCAGGCGGTCTGCAGATAGGGATCGAGCGTCCACATCAGGTTGCGCTCGTTGCGGCGAAGATTGCCCTGTTCGCCCAGTTGCGTCACCCCGTTGCTGACCGTGAAGTTTTCATAGCCCTTGCGGCGCTCGGTCATGGTTTCGTAGTCGAGTCCGCCGGTCAGCGCCACCGGAATAGACAGCAGCGTGTCGCGATGGGTCCAGCGGGTATCGACGCCCTGATAGTGGCGGGTCAGGGCGATCACGCCACCGGGATGAGACGGGTTGCGCTGCACGGCTGCGGGGATCGACTGGAACTGGGTAGTTTCGCGCATGCCCGCATAGAGCATCACGCTGAGGTCGTCATTTTCACTCATCTGGCGCTGATAACGCAGGCCGCCCTGAGTCTGATCGACAGTCTTACGGGTGTTATAAAGCGGGACGTTGCTGACCACCTGACGTGGATTCTCACGCCACTGCGTCTCGGTTAAGCCGCCGGGATCCTGCGCGTCAATGTGAACGCTGTTAAACAGCAGCGTCAGGGTGCTGACATCATCAATACGCACGCCCAGTCGGGCGTTGCCGAGGTTCTTCTGCGCAGCGCTGTGATCACGATAGCCGTGAGTGGTGAAGCGTGAGGCGGAGACGGTGTAGTTAACATCCCCGGCATGGCTGCCGTCACCGGTCGCACCGCTGGCTTTCACGCTGTTGCGCCAGCTGCCGTAACTGCCATACCAGCTGCTGGCTTCAAGCGTGGTCGGCTGTTGTCCTTGCTGGGTAGTGACATTGATTACGCCACCCGAAGCGTTGCCATACAGCGCAGAAAACGGGCCGCGCAGTACCTCAACATGATCAATCGAGCCGATATCGATATTGGAGGTCTGCGCCTGACCATCCGGCATGGTGGCCGGGATGCCATCCACATAGATGCGCAGCCCGCGTACGCCGTAGGTTGAGCGGGAGCCAAAGCCACGCATCGACAGCTGCAGGTCCTGTGCGTAATTTTGCCTGTTCTGGATCTGCAGACCCGGCACGCTGCTGAGGTTTTCCGACAGGTTAACGCGCGGTGCTGCCTGGCGCATATCGTCGCCACTGACCACGCTCAGGGCCGCAGGCGTATCGAGTTCGTTAAGGCCCGTTTCCGGCGGTGCAGCCGTGACGACCAGGGTATTGTCATTATCCGCCGCCAGCAGCGGCAGTGGCAAAATGGCAGGCAACATCAACAGCGTCGCCTGGCGCATAGAGATTATTTTCATTATATGTGGCCTGAAAAAAGAGAGGATATGAACCAGGTGGAACAATTTCCGCATATGGTAAGGGTTTGATGCGCTGGGGTACATCGTTTCGGGCTGGATTTTTTCTCTGTTTACCGCCAGGCTGGAATCCATCTTTTGCAGTGATATGGCGTCCGATTCACCCGGATGCAGACAAAAAAACTCACGGGAGTCAGCATGAAACAACCTGAAGTGGCGGTTCTGGGATTAGGCGCAATGGGGCACGCATTTGCCGCAAACCTGCTGAAAAAAGGCTTTCACGTTCATGGCTGGAACCGCACCCGCGCGCGCGGCGAAGATCTGCTGGATGCGGGTTTGCAGCTGGCTGACTCGCCAGCTGAGGCGGTGCGTGAAGCAGATGTCGTGATCGCCATGCTGTCTGATGGCGACACCACTGAGCAGGTGCTGCATCAGGTCAAAGAGGCGTTTAAGCAGGGCGCGACGCTCTGCCAGATGGGCACCATCGGCGTAGAAAAAACCGACGCGCTGATCGCCTTTTTCGCAGAAAAACGCCCCGATTTGTTACTGATCGATGCGCCAGTCTCCGGCACCAAAGCGCCAGCAGAGAATGCGCAGATTCTGGTGCTGGCCAGCGGCGATCAGAGCCGGGCGCAGGCCGCAGAAGCGGTGTTTGCTGCCATCAGTAAAGGCACTCAGTGGCTGGGCGAGGCGGGAAAAAGCACCCGGATGAAGCTGGTGATCAACAGCTGGCTGATTGGCATGATGCAAAGCCTGGCGGAGAGTACCCGGCTGGCAGAGCAGTTCGGCTTTTCCACCGACGATCTCTGGCAGGTGCTGGAGGGCGGTCCGCTGGCCGCACCGTATGCAAAAATGAAGCTCGGGATGATCGCCAGCGACGACTTCACGCCGCAGATGCATCTGGTCTGGGCGCTGAAAGATGCCCGCCTGGCGCTGGATGCCGCAGAGACGCCGCTGCCGGCGCTGGAGAATATCGCCCAGCTCTGGCAGCAGGCGGTGGAGGCCGGACACGGTGAAGAGGATCTGGCGGTGATCTACCGCTATCTGAAGGCGCAATGAGTCAGCAGCATTTTGACTTCAGCACGCGTCCGCTGGTGCCGCTGGCGCACGATTACCTGCACGGTGCCAGCGAACCCTGGCACCAGCACGCCTGTGCCCAGCTGATCCACACCCTGAGCGGCGTGGTACGGGTAGAGACGGAGTATGGCAGCTGGATTGTGCCGCCGAGTCGCGGCGTCTGGCTGCCCGCATTTACCCGTCATGCGCTGCAGATTACCGGCAGTGTGGCGGCGCGCACGCTGTTTATCGATCCGCTGGCGCGCGCCGATCTGCCCGCCAGTTGTCAGGTGGTGCAAATCTCACCGCTGCTGCGCGAGCTGATTGTCACGGCGCTGAGCCTGCCAGAGCGTTACGCCGCAGGCAGTCGGGCCGAGCGGGTGATGGAGTTGATTCTGGATGAAATCCGCGGCATGGATGTGCTGCCCTTTGCGCTGCCAACGCCCGACAGTCCCCGTTTACAGGCGCTGTGCGAGCTTATTCAGCAGACGCCCGGTGAGAGCTGGACGCTGCTGCGGGCCAGCGCCCACCTGAATGTCTCGGGCCGCACTCTGGCCCGCCATTTTATGCGTGAAACCGGCCTGCAGTTCAGCGACTGGGTGCGGCGCGCCCGACTGGCTATCGCCCTGACGCGACTGGCTCAGGGCGACTCCGTGCTGCGGGTGGCGCTGGAACTGGGCTATGAAAGCCCCAGCGCGTTTAGTGCGATGTTTCGTCGTCTGCTGGGCGTCTCTCCGACTGACTATTTTCCGCCTGCAGAAACTGGCCTGCCGCGCTGAGCAGCGCCTGCAGGGCGGCGCGGGCGGTGTCATTGTCGATACTCACTCCCCAGGCTCGCGCGCCACGGGCATCCACGCAGCTGATATAGGCCACCGAGCGGCTGTCACTGCGTCGTCCCAGCGTATGCTCATGATAGTCCTCAATGGTCAGATGCAGATCAAACGCGCTGCGCAGGGCATTGACCGCCGCCGACAGCCAGCCGTTGCCGCTGCCGGTCAGCATCAGCGATTGCGTCTGATACACCACGCTGGCGCTAATCTGCGTCTGCCCGCCGCTGTCACTCTGGCTGTCAGCCCGCTGTAAGGCCACCGCGGGCTGCGTTACGCCATACTGGCGGCAGAAGAGCTGCCACAGCGCGTAGTGCGTCATCTCTCCGCCGTGCCGGTCAGTCTCCTGCTGAACACAGCGGCTGAAATCCTGCTGCAGCGCTCGCGGCATTTGTAACCCGTGATTCTGCTCCAGCAGCCAGGCGGCCCCGCTTTTTCCCGACTGGCTGTTAACGCGGATAACCGCTTCATAGCTGCAGCCAATGTCAGCCGGGTCCAATGGCAGGTATGGCATCTGCCACTCTGTTTCCTGCTGTTCGGCGCGGATGGCGAACCCTTTTTTAATCGCATCCTGATGAGAACCAGAGAAGGCGGTGAAGACCAGCTCGCCCGCATAGGGATGGCGCGGATGAACCGGCAGCTGGTTGCAGCGGGTTACCACTTCAATCACCTCATGCATCTGGCTGAAATCGAGCTGGGGCGAAACGCCCTGGGTATAGAGATTCAGCGCCAGCGTCACCAGGTCCACATTGCCGGTGCGTTCACCGTTACCAAACAGACAGCCCTCGACCCGGTCAGCGCCTGCCAGCAGCGCCAGTTCTGCGCAGGCGACGCCAGTGCCGCGATCGTTGTGCGGATGCACGCTGATGCAGACGGCATCACGGCGGCTGAAGTGACGGCAGAAAAACTCAATCTGATCGGCATAAACGTTGGGGGTATTCACCTCTACCGTGGCAGGAAGGTTAATGATCATCGGGCGCTGGGCGTCCGGTTGCCAGACATCGGCTACCGCCTCGCAGATCTCCAGCACAAACTCCGGCTCGGTAAAGCAGAAGGTCTCTGGCGAATATTCAAAGGTCCAGTAGGTTTCCGGCTGCGCCTCGCATTCGGCGCGGATCTGCCGTGCACCAGCGGTGGCCAGCGCCACGATTTCCGCTTTGCTCTGCTTAAATACCCGCTCGCGAAACAGCGGCGCGGTGGCGTTATAGAGATGCACGATGGCGCGCGGGACGCCCTGCAGCGCCACAAACGTGCGGGCAATCAGGTCCTCACGCGCCTGAGTCAGCACCTGTAACGTCACATCCTCCGGGATACGCTGCTGCTCAATCAGGTCGCGGACGAAATCGAAATCGGTCTGCGACGCCGAGGGAAAGGCGACCTCGATCTCCCGGAACCCGCAGCGCAGCAGCAGATCCCAGAAGGCCATTTTGCGTTCCCGATCCATCGGTTCTGCCAGCGCCTGATTGCCGTCACGCAAATCGGTGGAGAGCCAGCGCGGCGCCTGGGTCAGCTGGCGTGAGGGCCACTGGCGATCGGGCAGGGTGATCAGCGGGGAGGGACGATATTTATCAGCGGGTCGGGTCAGCATAGGAGTCTCCTGTGGTTTTTTTACCAGTCTGCCGACACGCCTCCGGGTCCGCGCGCGCAGGGCTGACAACCTGACGCGCAAAAGTGACAATACCCTGCATGACCTGCATGACC
>NZ_LGYX01000003.1:0-217335 GCF_001264395.1 Pantoea sp. CFSAN033090
GAGCCCCGTCCGTTCCGCCACCCTATTAGGGGCGTAGTTCAATTGGTAGAGCACCGGTCTCCAAAACCGGGTGTTGGGGGTTCGAGTCCCTCCGCCCCTGCCAGAAAACGATCCTTTGCTTCGGCAAAGGATTTTTTTTTGCCTTTAAAAAAGCAAAAAAGAAAAACCAGCTAAATCTAACTGGCCTCTGATCTTCCCTGCCTACTGTCCTGCCTGCAAATTCAGCTATTTTGCCTGACCAGAATCGGGAATTTAAGCAACTGACGGATATGTGCCTGCTGATCGCTGTTCTGCAACCAGACAGCATAGAGCGGACGCACGGCGACGGGCGTATCCGGAATCACCATCAACTCACTGTACACACTCTGCCAGAAGTCCGGCAGAAATGCGCACGCTCCGGTGGTATGCAGCAGTTCACGGGTGACATGTGCCGACGTGGTGGTCAGTACCGGTACATCATCAGCCCCGGAGAGATAGCTCTGATGCTGATGAAAATCTGCTCCCCATTCCAGCTTAATATAATCATATTTTTCACGCTTCTCGCTCTGCCGGGCGCAGAAAAGCGCCAGTGAAATATGACCAATCTGCTGACTGGTTAACTCATCCATCTTAGGTGCTTCAGTGGTGATCAACAGATCCAGCTGGCGCTCATGGAGTTGCTTAACCAGCAGATGTCGTTGTGCCACGCGCGCTTCTAAGTGCAGGCTCTCCCGATTCTCGTAGAGCGTCTGTAGCCATGGCGTCAGATAAGCCTCCCATAGTGATGCACTGGCACCTATTGAAAGCTCATGGTGCTGCTGAGTGTGAGAAACCTCCTTCTTCGCCATCATCCAGGTGCTCATCAGGCTTTCAGCATAGGGGAGCAGTCGCTCTCCGGCCGCCGTCAGACGTATGTTATTGCGATGCCGTGTAAAAAGGTTAACGCCAAGCTGATTCTCTAACTGACGGATGCGAAAACTGACAGCAGATTGCGTGAGGTAAAGTGCTTCTGCAGCACGCCCGAAATGGCGAGTTCTGCTCACTTCCAGGAAAGTTTTCAGTAATTCCGTATCCACAGCGTTCTCCCAAAAAATGTTTGTCGTATAGATTTAAATGTTTTGTTTTACACTCTGTCAAGCCTATCTAATACTCCGCGCCATTAACAGCACGGCATTAGAAAATCAGGAGCGTGTAACATGGCGGAAAGCTTCTCAACAGAGAATCGTTTCTTTGATAACAAACATTACCCGCGTGGTTTCTCACGCCACGGTGACTTTACTATTAAAGAAGCTCAGCTTCTTGAACGCCACGGTTTTGCCTTTAATGAGCTGGATTTATCAAAGCGTGAGCCTGCAACCGAAGAAGAACGTTTGTTTATTGAAGTGTGTCGTGGCGTGCGTGAGCCGCAAACGGAAGCTGAACGTGTATGGTCTAAGTATATGACCCGCATTAAGCGTCCTAAACGTTTTCATACGCTGTCTGGCGGTAAACCGCAGATGGACACCGTTGAAGACTTCACCGACAGCGACGATTAACAGAGAAGGGGCGAAAGCCCCTTTTTTATTGCAGGCTGTTATGCAGATGGATCATTAATCGATCTATCGTGCGATAGCTGACAGCTTCCTGCAGATGATGCCGGGTGATGTCTGCTTCCCCGGCCAGATCGGCCAGGGTACGCGCCACTTTTAAAATCCGCTGCCATGCCCGTACAGATAAACCCAGCTTCTCCAGCACTGACTCCAGCCACTCCGCATCCTCTTTAGCAGGCTGACACCAGCGCATAATCTCTGCATTGTTTAAATGCGCATTTATTTTTCCTGCACGAGCCAGCTGAATGTCACGCGCTGCGACCACCCGATGACGAACCTGCTCAGATGCTTCCGCCCTGGCGCGCTGACCGCTGAGCATGCCGCTGGGGAGTAGCGGCACCTCCAGCGAAAGATCAAAACGATCAAGAAATGGGCCGGATAGCTTACTGAGATAACGCAGCACCTGCTGGGGTGAGCAGCGGTTATGCTGTCCCTGATAGTGTCCGGTTGGACTTGGATTCATCGCAGCAATCAGCTGAAACCGTGCCGGGTAGGTAACTTTTGCCCGTGCGCGTGAAATAGCGATGATGCCCGATTCTAATGGTTCGCGCAGGGAGTCCAGCACCTTGCGATCAAATTCCGGTAATTCATCCAGAAACAGCACGCCGTTATGCGCCAGGGAGATCTCACCGGGCCGTGGCAGTGAGCCGCCGCCAATCAGAGCATAGAGAGAGGCGCTGTGGTGAGGTGACCTGAAAGGCCGGGTGCGCCACTGTCGATGCAGGGTCTTGCTGTTCACCAGGCTGGCGATTGCCGCACACTCCAGTGCTTCCTGATCGCTTAAGGAGGGCATGATGCCGGGCAACCGGGTAGCGAGCATGGTTTTACCGGTGCCAGGGGGCCCGATCAGCAACAGGTTGTGCCCGCCAGCCGCAGTGATCTCCAGTGCTCTGCGTCCCTGTTCCTGACCAATGATATCAGCGAGATCGTCAGCAGGTGCATCGCCCTGATGCTCAGGATACTGGGCTGTCGGTAGTGTGAGTTCATTGCGCAGAAAGGCGCACACTTCGCTGAGGTGAGAGGCAACCAGCGACGAGCCCTGACGGATTAGCCCGGCATCACACTGATTCTCGGTGGAGAGGACCAGCTGTCGTCCAGCCTGAATGGCTACCATGGCCGCTGGAATCGCGCCCTGTACACCGCACAGTGCGCCGTCGAGTGCCAGCTCACCCAGAAACTCATAGTGTGTCAGTTTGTCGGCAGGAAGCTGCTCAGAGGCGACCAGAATGGCAATCGCCATGGGTAAGTCATACCGCCCGCCCTCTTTGGGTAAATCTGCGGGTGCCAGATTGATGGTGACGCGTTTTGCCGGGAAGGCAAAACCGCTGTTGATAATGGCGCTGCGTACCCGCTCACGCGCCTCTTTCACCGTGGTTTCAGGCAGCCCCACCAGCGTTAACGCAGGCAGTCCGTTACTGATGTGTGCCTCGATGGTCACCAGCGGGGCTTCCACTCCCAGCGCTGCCCGGGTCAGAACTTTTGACAATGACATACTCGCTCCTTGTTACCGTCAGTCTGGTGACAGCATCAAAGGAAAGCCAGGGCATCATCAGCACTATTCGGGTCATTGCACAACCTATCAGAAGTTTTTTCACAACCTGTTAAAACGCTGCGTGTCTGCGCGCAAATTCACCAAAAAATTATTACGTCAGTAAAGTGATGAATAATTATCATCATGTAATTATTTCTTGTATTACAAATTGATAGACCGCGATTTAGCGCCAGGCGCTAAAAAAACTCTGTAAAAAAAGTTGTGTCATGCCCCCTGACTATGATAACTCTGTAGGCATTACTTCGAACAAGCGAAAGAATTGAACAACACATGAAAGCCCTTCTACAAGTGATTAGCCTGGTCGTGATTAGCGTGGTGGTGGTTATTAACCTACCGTGCGGGGCAACGCTTGGAGAAAGAAAGGCTTAAAAATCAAGCCTCGAATCCGAAAAAACCCCCGCACCGAAAGGTCCGGGGGTTTTTTTTCGACCAGAGGAAATATCAGTAAATCCACAAGGAACAAACAATGAACAGTAGCATAAAATTCTGTTGTTCCGGTCAGGACACAGGAGAATAGCGATGACAGGTGCACAGTGGGTAGTTCAGGCTTTACGCGCGCAGGGTGTTAATACCGTATTCGGTTACCCTGGCGGCGCAATCATGCCGGTATACGACGCGCTCTACGACGGCGGCGTGGAACACCTACTGTGTCGTCACGAGCAGGGCGCTGTGATGGCGGCGATCGGTTATGCGCGCTCAACCGGCAAAACCGGCGTCTGTATCGCCACCTCTGGCCCTGGCGCGACAAACCTGATTACCGGCCTGGCAGATGCCATGATGGATTCGGTTCCGGTCGTGGCAGTAACCGGTCAGGTCACCTCGGCCTTCATCGGCACCGACGCCTTTCAGGAAATCGACGTGCTGGGCTTGTCGCTGGCCTGCACCAAACACAGCTTCCTGGTCGAATCGTTAGATGAGCTGCCCGCCATCATGGCAGAAGCCTTTGCGCTGGCGCAGTCAGGCCGTCCGGGTCCGGTACTGGTGGACATTCCTAAAGATATTCAGATTGCGCAGGGAGAACCTGCCCCGCATCTGGTTCCGGTAGAAGAGGGAAGCGCGCTGCCGCATCAGGCGATTCAGGAAGCACGCGCACTGATGGCGCAGGCCAGAAAACCAATGCTCTATGTTGGTGGAGGCGTTGGCCTGGCACAGGCTGTTCCGGCACTGCGCGCGCTGGCAGAAGAGACCGGCATCCCGGCAGTGGCCACCTTAAAGGGGCTGGGCAGCGTAGATCCCCACAGCGAGGTGTATCTCGGCATGCTGGGGATGCACGGTACTAAAGCCGCCAACCTGGCGGTGCAGAGTTGTGACTTACTGATCGCGGTCGGCGCCCGTTTCGATGACCGTGTGACCGGCAAGCTGGACACCTTTGCCCCCCATGCCAGCGTAATTCATCTCGATATCGATCCCGCTGAGTTAAACAAATTACGTCGTGCACACGTCTCTCTGCAGGGTGATCTCAACGAATTGCTGCCCGCCCTGAGTCAGCCTCTGCATATCAACGCCTGGCGCGATGAGATGAAAGCGCTTAAGGCCAGTCACCCATGGCGCTACGACCATCCGGGCGAAGCGATCTATGCACCGCTGTTGCTGAAGCAGCTTTCCGATCGCAAACCGGCCAATACCGTAGTGACCACCGACGTCGGTCAGCACCAGATGTGGACGGCGCAACACATGGCATTCAGCGCGCCGGAGAACTTCATCACCTCCAGCGGCTTAGGCACCATGGGCTTTGGTTTACCCGCCGCCATCGGTGCGCAGGTTGCACGCCCGGAAGATACGGTTATCTGTGTCTCGGGCGATGGCTCCATCATGATGAACATCCAGGAGCTGGGTACCATCAAGCGCGGCAAGCTGCCGGTCAAAATCGTGCTGCTGGATAACCAGCGTCTGGGCATGGTGCGTCAGTGGCAGCAGCTGTTTTTCGATGGCCGCTACAGTGAAACCAATCTGTCCGACAACCCCGACTTCCTCACGCTGGCCAGCGCTTTCAATATTCCCGGCCAGCGCATTACCCGTAAAGATCAGGTCGACGCCGCCCTTGATGCTCTGCTGAACAGCGAAGGTCCTTACTTCCTGCATGTTGCAATTGATGAGCATGAAAACGTCTGGCCACTGGTACCGCCGGGTGCCAGCAATGCAAACATGATGGAGAAAACTGTATGAACCAGCATCAATTGTCTATCGAAGCCCGTTTCCGCCCTGAAATATTGGAGCGCATTTTACGCGTAGTGCGTCACCGCGGTTTTCAGGTCTGTTCTATGAACATGGCCTCAGTCGCCAACGCAGAAAACATTAATATTGAAATGACCGTTGCCAGTCAGCGTTCCGTCGATTTACTGTCTTCGCAGTTAAGCAAATTGATCGACGTTGCATGCGTTCAGATTCAACAACAGACAACACAACAAATCCGCGCTTAGCCGCGAGAGGGAATAACAATGAGCACGAAGAAAGCAGACTTTATTTGGTTCAATGGCGAGATGGTTAAGTGGGAAGAGGCGAAGGTCAGCGTCATGTCCCACGCGTTGCACTACGGTACGTCGGTATTTGAAGGCGTGCGCTGCTACGACTCTCACAAAGGACCGGTTGTGTTCCGCCATCGCGAACACATGCAACGTCTGCACGACTCCGCCAAAATCTATCGCTTCCCGATTAAAAGCAGCGTTGATGAGCTGATGGAAGCGTGCCGCGAAGTCATCCGCGTGAACAAACTGAAAAGTGCTTATATCCGTCCGCTGGCCTTTGTCGGCGATGTGGGCCTGGGCGTGAACCCGCCAGATGGCTTCACCACCGACGTGATCATTGCGGCGTTCCCGTGGGGCGCATACCTGGGCGCTGAAGCCCTGGAGAACGGCATCGATGCCATGGTCTCCTCATGGAACCGCGTAGCACCGAATACCCTGCCAACCGCCGCTAAAGCGGGCGGTAACTACCTCTCCTCACTGCTGGTGGGCAGCGAAGCCCGTCGTCACGGCTATCAGGAAGGGATTGCGCTGGATACCAATGGCCTGATCTCCGAAGGTGCAGGCGAAAACCTGTTTGAAGTTAAAGATGGCGTGCTCTTTACCCCGCCATTTACCTCTTCAGCACTGCCGGGCATCACCCGCGATGCCATCATCACTCTGGCGCGTGATATGGGCATTGAAGTGCGTGAGCAGACCCTGTCGCGTGAATCTCTCTATCTGGCTGACGAAGTCTTTATGTCTGGCACCGCGGCAGAAATTACACCGGTGCGCAGCGTTGACCGCATTCAGGTCGGCGAAGGCAAACGTGGCCCGGTGACCAAACGCATCCAGGAGGCCTTCTTTGGCCTGTTCACCGGCGAAACCGAAGACAAATGGGGCTGGTTAGATCCGGTTAACCCATAATCAGATACAGCGCGGGCGTCATCTGACGTCCGCGAGCTTATTCTTACTGGAGTAAATAGAGTATGCCTAAGTACCGTTCCGCCACCACCACCCACGGCCGCAATATGGCGGGTGCCCGTGCCTTATGGCGCGCGACAGGAATGACCGACGACGATTTCGGCAAGCCGATTATCGCTGTGGTTAACTCATTCACCCAATTTGTGCCGGGCCACGTTCACCTGCGTGATCTTGGTAAACTTGTCGCCGAGCAGATCGAAGCGGCAGGCGGTGTGGCTAAAGAGTTCAACACCATTGCGGTGGATGACGGTATTGCCATGGGTCATGGCGGCATGCTGTATTCACTGCCGTCGCGTGAGCTGATTGCTGACTCGGTCGAGTACATGGTCAACGCCCACTGTGCTGACGCCATGGTCTGCATCTCTAACTGCGACAAAATCACCCCGGGTATGCTGATGGCGTCATTGCGCCTCAATATTCCGGTGATCTTCGTTTCAGGCGGACCGATGGAAGCGGGTAAAACCAAGCTTTCTGACCAGATCATCAAGCTGGATCTGGTAGATGCGATGATTCAGGGTGCCAACCCGAACGTCAGCGATGCCGACAGCGAGCAGATCGAACGCTCTGCCTGTCCGACCTGCGGCTCCTGCTCCGGTATGTTCACCGCCAACTCGATGAACTGCCTGACTGAAGCACTCGGCCTGTCGCAGCCTGGCAACGGTTCACTGCTGGCTACACACGCCGATCGCAAAGAGCTGTTCATCAATGCCGGTAAGCGCATCGTAAGCCTGACCAAGCGCTATTACGAGCAGGATGATGTCAACATGCTGCCGCGTAACATCGCGAACAAGGCCGCTTTTGAGAACGCCATGATGCTGGATATCGCCATGGGCGGTTCCACCAACACCGTGCTCCACCTGCTGGCAGCCGCACAGGAAGGCGATATCGACTTTAATATCTCCGACATCGATCGCCTGTCACGCAAAGTGCCTCAGCTCTGTAAAGTGGCGCCAAGCACTCCGAAATACCATATGGAAGATGTGCATCGCGCGGGTGGCGTGTTCGCCATTCTCGGCGAGCTGGATCGTGCCGGCCTGTTCGACAGCAGCGCCCGTAATATCCTGCAGCAGACCATGCGTGAAACGCTGGATCAGTACGACATCATGCTGACCAAAGATCAGGCGGTAAAAGATATGTTCCGCGCGGGTCCGGCGGGTATTCGTACCACCCAGGCGTTCTCACAGAACTGCCGCTGGGACACGCTGGATGATGACCGTGCCGAAGGCTGTATCCGTACCCGTGAAAACGCTTACTCGCAGGATGGCGGTCTGGCCGTGCTCTACGGCAACATCGCGGAAGATGGCTGTATCGTAAAAACTGCGGGCGTAGACAAAGAGATCCTGACCTTCACCGGTCCGGCCAAAGTCTATGAAAGCCAGGATGACGCCGTTGAAGCGATTCTGGGCGGCAAAGTCGTTGCGGGCGATGTGGTCGTCATTCGCTACGAAGGTCCAAAAGGCGGGCCAGGCATGCAGGAGATGCTCTATCCGACCACTTATCTGAAATCGATGGGGCTGGGCAAAAGCTGCGCGCTGATCACCGATGGTCGTTTCTCTGGCGGTACGTCGGGCCTCTCTATCGGTCACGCCTCGCCTGAAGCAGCCAACGGTGGCACCATTGCGCTGGTCAAAGATGGCGACACCATCGAAATCGATATCCCTAACCGCGGTATCAAACTCGCCGTACCGGATAACGAACTGCACGCCCGTCGTGAAGAGCAGCAGGCACGTGGCGATGCGGCGTATACGCCGGTCAATCGTCAGCGTGAAGTCTCCTTTGCGCTGCGTGCCTACGCATTACTCGCGACCAGTGCTGACAAAGGCGCCGTCCGCGATAAGAGCAAGCTGGGAGGCTAACGATGGCCGAGTCTCAACCGCTACCCGAGGCGCCTTGTGGCGCCGAGTATTTGCGCGCAGTGTTGCGTTCACCGGTGTATGAAGTGGCACAGGTGACGCCGCTGCAGGTTATGGAAAAAATCTCATCGCGTCTCGGCAACACCATTCTGGTGAAGCGGGAAGATCGTCAGCCGGTGCACAGTTTCAAGGTGCGCGGTGCCTACGCGATGATTGCCGGTCTGAACGAAGAGCAGAAAGCGCGCGGCGTGGTGACGGCGTCAGCCGGTAACCATGCGCAGGGCGTGGCGCTCTCCGCCACTAAGCTGGGGATCAAGTCACTGATTGTGATGCCGCTGGCGACGGCAGACATCAAGGTTGATGCGGTGCGCGCATTTGGCGGTGAGGCTTTCCTGTTCGGGGCCAACTTTGACGAGGCGAAAGCCAAAGCGATAGAACTTTCTGAACAGCGCGGTTACACCTTCGTGCCGCCGTTTGACCATCCGGCCGTCATTGCCGGACAGGGCACGCTGGCGATGGAGCTGCTGCAACAGGATGCGCATCTCGACCGGGTCTTTGTCCCGGTTGGCGGTGGAGGTCTGGCAGCCGGCGTCGCGGTGCTGATCAAGCAGCTGATGCCGCAAATCAAAGTGATCGCGGTGGAGTCAGAAGATTCAGCCTGCCTGAAAGCAGCGCTGGAGGCGGGTCATCCGGTCGATCTGCCGCGCGTCGGGCTGTTTGCCGAAGGGGTGGCGGTGAAACGGATTGGCAGCGAAACCTTCCGGCTCTGTCAGGAATACATCGATGACATCATCACCGTCGACAGCGATGCGATTTGTGCCGCGATGAAAGATCTGTTTGAAGATGTCCGTGCTGTGGCGGAGCCCTCTGGCGCGCTGGCGCTGGCTGGCATGAAAAAGTATATCCAGCTGCACGGGATCAAAGGCGAGCGGCTGGCGCATGTGTTATCCGGGGCCAACGTCAATTTCCACGGCCTGCGTTACGTTTCTGAGCGCTGCGAGCTGGGCGAACAGCGTGAAGCGCTGCTGGCCGTAACGATCCCGGAACAGCAGGGCAGTTTCCTGCGTTTCTGCCAGACGCTGGGTGGACGGTCGATTACCGAGTTCAACTACCGCTACGCCGATGCGGACAAAGCCTGCATCTTTGTTGGCGTACGACTGACGCGCGGCGTAGAAGAGCGCAGCGAGATCATCAGCGAGCTCACCAGCGGCGGTTATCAGGTGGTCGATCTCTCGGATGATGAGATGGCGAAACTGCACGTGCGTTACATGGTGGGCGGACGCCCTTCTAAACCACTGCGTGAACGCCTCTTCAGCTTTGAATTCCCGGAGGCACCCGGCGCGTTGCTGAAGTTCCTGCAAACGCTGGGCACCCACTGGAATATCTCGCTGTTTCATTATCGCAGCCACGGCACCGATTATGGCCGTGTGCTGGCCGCTTTTGAACTTGGCAGCGATGAGCCACGCTTCGAAGAGCATCTCACCGATCTGGGTTACGACTTTCATGACGAAAGCCAGAACCCGGCATTCCGCTTCTTCCTGTCAGGCAGCTGATTACAGCTGGCTCCAGAAAGCACTGATCAGCGGCTCTCCGAGCCGCTTTTTTTGCACGCAGATGCCGAGTTCGAACGGCGCAACCGAGTCAATATTCTCCAGTAGCAGCACGCGGTTACGCACCGGATCCGGGCTGTTTTCCAGCACCACATCCGGTAAAAGTGCAATACCGCAGCCCAGCGCCACCATCGAAACAATCGCCTCATGCCCCGAGACCGTGGCGTAAATCACCGGATTCGGGATGCGCTGGCGGCGAAACCAGAGATCGATACGTCGCCGTGCCGGTCCCTGTACCGGCAGGATAAACGGAATTTTTGACCAGTCGGGCTGCGGCTGTGTTGCCTGGGTACGAACGGCACAGGGCAGTGCAGGCGCGATCAGCACCAGCGGGATCAGCCCCAGTGGCATAAAATCAATGCTGGCGGGCAGCGTTTCAGGACGGCCGGCAATGGCCAGATCGGCATCGCCGGAGTGCACTTTTTCCACCGCATCCGCGGCATCGCCGGTATCCAGTTTGATTTCGACCTGCGGATGTTCAGCGCGAAAGCGGTCGAGGATGGGCGGCAGATGACTGTAGGCCGCCGTCACTGAGCAGAACAGGCGCAGCTCGCCGCTGAGCGACGGACCGTTAAGATCCATCACATGGCGCAGTTGCTGATACTGCAACAGCGTCTGCTGGGCAAACTGGCGCAGGCGTTCGCCCGCTTCTGTCAGCGTCACGGTGCGGTTATCGCGCAGAAACAGCGCATGGCCGACATCTTCTTCAAGCCGCTGGATCTGGCGTGACAGCGTGGAAGGGCTGACGTGCATAGCACGCGCAGTGCGCCCGAAGTGGCAGCTTTCTGCCAGATGAAGAAACAGTTTCAGATCCCGTAAATCCATGTGCGTGTCGCCTCTGGGTGGTGTTGCATTTATTGCAATGTGACGTTGTTAATATATCAATTTAAGCAACAGAATTCCTGTCATATGATGGGGTCATTCGCGGCGCTGCATGACATGCCGTTCCTGAACAAAAAAAGCAAACACAACCTTACCGGAGTACCCATGGCTAACTATTTCAACACATTGAACCTGCGCAACCAGCTGGCGCAATTAGGCAAGTGCCGTTTCATGGCGCGCGATGAATTCGCGGATGGTGCCAGTTTCCTGAAAGGCAAAAAAGTCGTTATCGTTGGCTGTGGTGCGCAGGGCCTGAATCAGGGTCTGAACATGCGTGATTCCGGTCTGGATGTGGCCTATGCACTGCGTGCTGAAGCAATTGCGGAAAAACGCCCTTCATGGCGCAAAGCGACCGATAACGGTTTCAAAGTGGGCACCTACGAAGAACTGATCCCGCAGGCTGACCTGGTGGTAAACCTGACGCCAGACAAGCAGCACTCCGCTGTAGTTCAGGCTGTTCAGCCGCTGATGAAAGATGGCGCTGCGCTGGGCTACTCGCACGGTTTCAACATCGTTGAAGTGGGCGAAAGCATCCGTAAAGATATCACCGTGGTCATGGTGGCACCGAAGTGTCCGGGTACAGAAGTTCGTGAAGAGTACAAACGTGGCTTTGGTGTACCGACGCTGATCGCGGTTCACCCGGAAAACGATCCAAAAGGCGAAGGCATGGCGATTGCCAAAGCCTGGGCAGCAGCAACTGGCGGCGATCGTGCTGGCGTGCTGGAGTCCTCTTTCGTTGCTGAAGTGAAATCTGACCTGATGGGTGAGCAGACTATCCTGTGCGGCATGTTGCAGGCTGGTTCACTGCTCTGCTTCGACAAGCTGGTGGCTGAAGGCACTGACCCGGCTTACGCAGAAAAACTGATCCAGTTCGGCTGGGAAACCATCACCGAATCACTGAAGTTTGGCGGCATCACACTGATGATGGATCGCCTCTCTAACCCGGCTAAACTGCGCGCTTATGCGCTGTCAGAGCAGCTGAAAACCATCATGGCACCGCTGTTCCAGAAACATATGGATGACATCATCTCCGGCGAATTCTCTTCCGGCATGATGGCGGACTGGGCTAACGATGATAAAAACCTGCTGACCTGGCGTGAAGAGACCGGCCAGACCGCGTTCGAAACCGCTTCACAGTATGAAGGCAAAATCGAAGAGCAGGAGTACTACGATAAAGGTGTGGTGATGGTTGCGATGGTTAAAGCGGGCGTTGAGCTGGCGTTTGAAACCATGGTGGACGCCGGCATCATTGAAGAGTCTGCTTACTACGAATCACTGCATGAGCTGCCGCTGATCGCGAACACCATCGCCCGTAAGCGCCTGTATGAAATGAACGTGGTGATCTCTGATACCGCCGAATATGGTAACTACCTGTTCTCCTTCGCCGCGGTGCCGCTGCTGAAAGAGTTCATGACCACGCTGCAGCCAGGCGATCTGGGTAAAGCGGTAGAAGGCACGCAGGTTGATAACGCGCAGCTGCGTGACGTTAACGAAGCGGTTCGCCAGCATCCGATTGAAACCGTTGGCCGTAAGCTGCGTGGCTACATGACCGATATGAAGCGTATCGCTGTCGCGGGCTAATAAACCGGCAACACAGTTTTCAGCAAATTAAACCCCGGCTTGCCGGGGTTTTTTGTTGGTGAACAACGGCTGGACGGTTCTCTGTGAGACCGTGCCTGCACTGCTGTGAGACCGTGCCTGCACAGGCAACACGGTCAGATCGGAAAGACGCAAAACCGCCATCCATGGCATGCTCGGCCCGCGCGATTACGCACCTCATCCCTGAGGTGCGCCCGTTTCCGGGCCAACGCTTTGCGTTGTTCAAAAACGCTCCCGGCGTTTTTGTCCCTGGCGCGGGACGCTTTCCTCTTCTGACCGTATTCCCTGTGCCCTTAAGCTTCTTTATTGCTGCCAATATCAATACGCCTTTCAGCGAGGTCCGGTTTTTTCAAACAGAAAGCTAACCCGCTTAAGGCGTATGCTCCCTGAGCCTGTCGCCTGACCATAAGGCGATGTTTTGTTTAGCCCTTCAGAGCGGTTGTACTCTGTGAGCCTGCTCCATAAAAAAACCCGGCAGCCGCCGGGTTTTCACTGACCTTCATCCAGCCGGATTAAACGTCATACAGCGTCTGATTACGCGTCTCTTTACAGGCGAGCAATGCAATCAGCGTCAGTACGGCCATCGATGCCAGATAAAGCCCTACAGCCTGCAAACCATAATGCGCATTCAGCCAGGTCGCGATATAAGGCGCAACAGAAGCACCCAGAATCGATGAGAGGTTATAAGAGAACGATGCGCCGGTATAACGCACTTCGGTCGGAAACAACTCCGGCAGCAGGGCGCCCATCGGACCAAAGGTCAGGCCCATAATGCTCAGACCCAGCAACAGGAACGCCATCACCAGCGCCTGCGATCCGGAACCGAGCATCGCCGGGAACAGGAACGAAAACGCGATAATCATCAGCGTAATGGTAATCATCGTCTTGCGGCGACCAAAACGGTCAGCCAGCAAACCGGCAATCGGCACCATCACTCCAAAGCCAATCACCGCCAGCATCAGCATCCACAACATACTATTACGCGGAATACCCAGACCGGCCGGTGCTGCCGTGGTGCCGTAGCTCATCGAATAGACGGTCATGATATAGAACAGCGTATAGGTCGCCAGCATGATAAAGGTGCCGAGAATGGTGGCAGTCAGATGCTTACTCAGCAGCGCCGCAATGGGCACCCGAACCTGCTTCTTCTCTTTCTGTACTTTGGCAAACACCGGACTCTCATGCAGCGAAACGCGCACATACAGGCCAATCAGCACCAGCACGGCGGAGAGAATAAACGGCACGCGCCAGCCCCACTGCATAAACTGCTCGTCGGTCAGCAGCCACGATAGCAGCAGAAAAGTGCCGTTAGCGAAGAAAAAGCCAATCGGCGCACCCAGCTGAGGGAAGGAACCGTAAAGCGCACGCTTCTTCGCCGGGGCATTTTCCGTCGCCAGCAGCGCTGCGCCGCCCCATTCACCACCCAGTCCCAGTCCCTGACCAAAACGCGCCAGCGCCAGCAGCAACGGAGCCATCACGCCGATGGTTTCATAGCCCGGCAGCAGACCAATCACCACGGTAGAGATCCCCATGGTCAGCAGTGAGGCAACCAGCGTGGCTTTGCGACCCACGCGATCGCCAAAGTGACCAAACACGGCGGAGCCAATCGGACGCGCGATAAAGGCGATAGCAAAGGTGGCCAGCGACTGTAGCGTCGCGACCGTGGCATCACCCTGCGGGAAGAAAATGTGCGGGAAAACAATCACCGCAGCAGTAGCATAAATATAAAAGTCGAAGAACTCGATGGCCGTTCCGACCAGCGAGGCAATCACCACTTTACTGCGTGAGTTAACCGGCGTGGGATCCTGCTGTTTGTCGAGCGTGTCTGTGAGGGAGGCTTGCATAACTGTTTCTTATTTGTAAATACAGACAAAGAATCTTACGCATCTGCCAGAGCGCATTCAATGAAGAAAACCCGCGCCGCGTCTGGCTTCAGCGGGCAAAAAGAGGATAATTTCTGAGGTGCGACGAATGTCGGGTGATACCGGGGTAATCCGGACGATATCTGGCGGGATACTCTACGAAAGGGCTAAATAAAAGTGACCCCTCAGCTATTCATCCTGTTATCTGGTTAAAAAATAGCCGAGGGGTAATATTTTCCGCTGTTGTTAACGGATTACGATGATTTGTGTCGTGACGCGCTGCCCGCTTCAGGCATTTGTGGGTCGTCTTTATATTTGGCGGTGGCGATCCACGCCGCACAGAACAGCGTCAGACGGGCGAAGAAGTAGAAAAACGCCATCAGGCCAAGCACGGAACCAAAGGCCGCACCAGAAGGCGAGGTCGCCAGCTTCGGCAGCGTCAGCGTCATCACAAACTTGATCACCTCAAAACCGATTGCCGCCAGCAGAGTGCCGCGGAACAGTGCTTTCTTACGCGGCTTGTGACGCGGCAGGATCCAGAAAATCCACAGGAACAGCAGATAGTTAGCCATAACGGAAATCGAGGTGGCAATAATGGTCAGGGCGGGCCGTAACCAGTCGATGCCATCCAGCCCCAGTGCGCTGACGATCATTGCCTGCGCCGAACCGGCTACCGAGGTCAGCGACAGCGTAATCACCAGCGCCAGCATCAGACCGGTCAGCGACAGGAAATCGCGAATATAACGCTTCCAGATCTTCTCTTTGTCATCCGGTTTGCGTTCCCATACGTCGCGCGACTGGGCACGAATCGCTTCGCGCAGGTTACCCATCCAGTTAAGACCGGAGTAGAGCGCCAGCAGTAAACCGGTAATACCCACGGTGGCACGCTGCTGAATGGCGGTATTTACCGTATTCTTCAGCGTGGTGGCCAGCGTCGGGTCGCTGATGCTGCTGACGATTTTGTTGATGATATCGGTCAGCAGATCCTGGTTCGATGCCAGCACAAAACCCACGGCGGCAAACGACACCATCAGAATGGGGATCAGCGATAAAAAAGAGAAATAGGTAATGGCCGCGCCAAACTGGCTGCCGAGCCGATCGTTAAAGCGGTCAAGGGCGCGAATAAAATGCGCCACTGCCGGGATCGCCTGAAACCAGGCGGCAAAACGCGACACGCGCACAATCGAATGATCAACCGTCTCGTTGCCGGTTTTAATATCGATAAGCGGCTTTTGCGGCTGCGTATCCTGCGGGTTTTCCTGCTTGTCTGTCATAGACCTTCACTGTCCTGTTTATCATTAAAATCAAAGTATAGCCGCTCAGGTGACGTACTCCTGTAACACCTGACTCAGCCACTCCATAAAAACCCGCACGCGACGCGCCACATTGCGCCGGTGCGGATAGAGCAGGTGGATCGGCATCGGTCTGGCGGGAAAGCGATGCAGCACTTCTACCAGCTCGCCTCTTTCCAGTAATGTCTGAATCCCGGCGGCAGGCACCTGAATAATGCCTAACCCCGCCAGACAGGCGGCGCGATAGGTTTCGGTGCTGTTCACGGTGACCACACCGCCGGTGTGAACATAGTGACACTGCCTGCCATCAAAATATTCAAAACCCGGTGAGGCCTGACCCAGTTGCTGGCTGTAATGCACCATCGCATGCTGCGACAGCTCTTCCAGCCGGATCGGCATGCCGAAACGCGAAAGGTAGCCAGGGCTGGCGCAGTTGATCAAGGTATGGGTACCAATTTTTCGCGCAATCAGGCCAGAATCTTTGAGCTCACCGACGCGGATTACGCAGTCAAAACCTTCCCGGATTACATCCACCTGACGGTCGCTGCTGCTCAGCTCAATCTCTACGCCGGGGTAGTGCTGCAAAAATTCCGGCAGCCGTGGCAGGATAAAACTGGTGGCCATGGCCACAGACATATCAATCCGGAGCTTACCGCTGAGCGAGGCAGGCTCGTGCTGGAACAGGCTGTCCATATCGTCAATCATCGACAATAAATCAAGACAGCGATCGTAATAGACCAACCCGTCCTGGGTTAGTTGCACCCGGCGCGTGGTGCGATGCAGCAAACGTGTTGCCATTTGATTCTCCAGCGCCTGTATCTGCCGCGAAACGCTGCCTTTGGGGACACCTAAACTCTCTGCCGCTCGGGTAAAACTGCCCATTTCGGCCACCCGCACAAACACCTGCATTGCGTGAATTTTGTCCATGTTGTTCACCGATTGTTGTTTTTATTGAAACAGTGATGCGCATTTAACACTGTTTATAGATCAATAATTCGCGAATATCCTTAACCTGTGTTCAATTTTTCAACAGGTGCGAGAGATGAATCAGAAAGTGGCGTTAATTACCGGTGCAAACCGCGGTTTAGGCCGTAATGGCGCGTTAAAACTGGCGGCCAGGGGGACAGACATTATCCTGACTTACCGCAGCCATGCCGATGAAGCACAGACGGTGGTGAAGGAG
This sequence comes from Pantoea sp. CFSAN033090, assembly GCF_001264395.1. Classification (NCBI taxonomy): domain Bacteria; kingdom Pseudomonadati; phylum Pseudomonadota; class Gammaproteobacteria; order Enterobacterales; family Erwiniaceae; genus Pantoea; species Pantoea sp. CFSAN033090. The sequence continues at coordinate 16,827 of NZ_LGYX01000003.1, forward strand.
ATTGAGGCGCTGGGACGGCGTGCAGTGGCGCTGGCGCTGGACGTCGGCGAAACCGGTCAGTTCGATCGCTTTGTCGGCCAGGTGAAAGAGGCACTGCAACAGCAGTGGCAGCGGGAGCGCTTTGACTATTTAGTGAACAACGCCGGACACGGATACTACAAACCATTTACCGACACTACCGAGGCGGAATTTGATGCGCTGGTTAATGTGCATTTCAAAGGGCCTTACTTCCTGACCCAGAAGCTGCTGCCGCTGATCAACGACGGTGGCCGCATCCTGAATATCTCCAGCGGTCTGACCCGGCTGATCTATCCTGGCTCCTCGACCTATGCGTCAATGAAAGGGGCGATGGAGGTACTGACGCGCTATCAGGCGAAGGAGCTGGGCGAACGGCGCATTCGCGTCAATATCCTTGCACCTGGCGCGATAGAGACTGACTTTGGCGGTGGCCGGGTGCGCGATACCCCCGAGATTAACCATCAGATTGCCGGGCTGACGGCGCTGGGCCGGGTCGGACTGCCGGATGATATCGGCGACGCCATCAGCGCGATCCTCAGTGACGAAACCGGCTGGATCACCGCTCAGCGTATTGAAGCCTCAGGCGGGCAGGGGATTTAACCGCTGGTGGCGTCGCGGAAAGCACCCCGCGACGTCGCAGCCTTTTACAGCGTAATGGTGCCATCAATGACGGTTACGGTATTACCGCCAATCCAGATGGTTTCACCATTAAAGGTTACGTTCACCCGACCGGCACGCTGCAGGGCAGTACCCTGACGCACGCGATAGGAGGTGGTATGGCCTGCGGCTGCAAAGTAACGCGCCAGACAGGCGTTGGCGCTGCCGGTCACCGGATCTTCGGTCAGGCTGCCATTTTCCACCAGCAGGCCACGCACTTCATACTGTTCATGCTCGCCCGAGGGCAAACGGCCAAAAGGCATCACGCCCGAGACACCCGCATGTTTAATCAGGCGCTGCAAATCGCTGACATTGGGCTGCAGCGCCAGCACGGCCTCGGCGCTGACCATTGGCACCAGCAGCCAGCGGATACCCATATCCACCACGGTGGGGCTTTGCGTCAGATCGAATGCATCGCTGTTTAAGGCGTTACCCATCAGCGCATCCTGCCATGGCATCAGGGTGGCAGCTGGCGCGGCAAAGGCCAGTCCGCCCGTCTCATTAATCTTCACCGTCACGTTACCGACGCCGCACTCCTGCACGATTTCACCCGGCGTACGGGTTGGCCAGCCCGCCTCCAGCAGCGCGTGTGCGGTGCCCAGCGTTGGGTGACCGGCAAACGGCAGTTCGCCTTCAACGGTAAAAATACGCACCCGGTAGTCCGCCTCTTCATGTTGTGGCGGCAGCACAAAGGTGGTTTCCGACAGGTTAGTCCAGCGGGCAATCGCCGCCAGCTGGCTGTCGCTCAACCCCTGAGCATCCATAATCACCGCCAGCGGATTGCCATTAAAGGCTGCTGAGGTAAACACATCGACTTGCTTAAACGCGACCTTCATGATGACTCCTTGCGATTGGGTTCAGTGCGGCCTTTTCTCTGCCGGATGATTGCTTATAACAGCTAACAGCGTTATCAATAAGTTAAAGATTTTACCGGAGACTGTGAATGCTAACGATCCTGGGACGCGCCTCCTCAATCAACGTGCGCAAAGTATTATGGCTGTGTGACGAGCTTGACCTTGATTACCAGCGCGAAGAGTGGGGCGATGGATTCCGCTCAACGCACCTGCCCGAATTTATGGCACTTAATCCCAATGCGATGGTGCCGGTACTGAAAGATGATGACTTTGTGATGTGGGAATCCAACGCCATCCTGCGCTATCTGGCGAATGCCTATGGCGGCGAGTGGCTCTATCCTCATCATCCTCAAACGCGTGCGCCTGTCGATCAGTGGATGGACTGGCAGTCCACTGAACTCAACACCTCATGGCGCTACGCATTTATGTCGCTGGTGCGAAACTCACCGGCTCATCAGGATCCACGTCTGCTGGCCGCGGCCAGCAAAGGCTGGGCACACACCATGAGCATTCTCAATCAGCAGCTGGAAAAAACCGGTCGCTACGTTGCCGGACGTAATTTCACGCTGGCAGACATTCCGATTGGTCTGGCGGTGAACCGCTGGTTTGAAACCCCGCTCGAACACCCTGATTATCCGGCGGTACGCACCTATTACGAACGCCTGACTGAACGCCACGGCTATACCGTCTGGGGCCGCAACGGTACACCCTGAGCCTCGCCGCAGGATACTCCCGCCAGTTCACAGGCGATTTCGCCCGCGCGTCTGATCGCCCAGCTGTAGCGCGCATCAAACGGATAGCAGCAGGAGAGGCGCAGTGCATGGTTGTAGCGCTCGCTCAGCGAATAGAGCGCGCCGGGCGTGACGCAAATCTGCTCCTGCAGCAGCCGATCAAACATCTCGGTGGTATTTACGCCGCCCGGTAACTCGACCCAGAAGACGAAGCCACCGCGCGGCAGCGTCGCGCGGGTGCCCTCCGGGAAGTAGCGGGCGATCAGTCCCCGCGCCTCATCCAGATTGGCCGCGTAGCGACGGCGCAGCGTGCGCAGATGGTGGTCATAACCGCCGGAAGCAAGAAACTCCGCCAGCGTTTCAGAGAGCAGGGCGGATTCTGCCATCGACGACACCGCTTTCAGTCGGGCAATCGCATCATGAAAACGGCCAGCGGCGGTCCAGCCAATACGGAAATCGGGCGCCACGGTTTTGGTGAAGCTGGTGCAGTAGATCACCCAGCCGTCGCGATCAAAGGCTTTTACCGCGGGCGAGAGCGGCCAGTCGAACTGTAACTCGTCATACAGCCCATCTTCTATCAGCGGAACGTGGTAAGTATTCACTAACTTCGCCAGCCGCTTCTTGTTCTCCAGCGACATGCCGCAGCCCAGCGGGTTCTGCGCGCTCGGCATCGCAATCAGCGCCTTAATTCGCTGCTCCTGAAGCAGCATCTCCAGCGCATCCAGCGACAGCCCATGCTGCGGATCGGTGGGAATTTCCAGCGCCTTAAGGCCCAGTGAAGCCAGCAGCGGGAAGAGGAAAAAGTAGGTCGGCGACTCCAGTCCGACGCAGTCGCCGGGCTGCGTGACCGCCCGCAGCGCCAGCTGAAGCGCCTCCATGCAGCCGTGGGTCAGGGTGATCTCATCGGCGGTGAGCGTCTGTCCGGCGTGCAGCGCCCGTCGCGCAATCTCCTCCCGTAAGCGCTCACTACCGGGCGGAAGCGCATAGCGCCCAATCATGTTCGGATCACGGCGCAGCAGTGAGGCGGTAATCCGGGCAATACGTGCCGCAGGAAACAGCTCGCTATCCTGGGGACAGGCCAGGGAAATATTGATGTAGTCGGGATGGTTCTGCGCCGCAAATACCTTATCGATCAGGTCGAGCTTGCTGCTGCTGGGGTCGCGTACCCGGGTTTTATGCTGACCATGACGGGTCACGGCGGGCAACACGCCGCGCACGTAATAGCCCGACTGGGGACGCGCCTCAATCAGCCCGCGATCTTCCAGCAACTGCCAGGCATTCAGTACCGTATTGACACTGACCTGATGTGACTGGGCGACGCGGCGGATCGCCGGCAGACGTTTGCCGGGTTTCAGCGTGCCCTGATGGATAGCCTCAGCGAAGCTGTCTGCCAGCTGCTGATAGAGAGGCCGATCGGAAGTGGGAGCAAGGGACACAGTAGCCTCCGGATTGGATGGGTACAATTGCTGTTAACGGGAACTGTAACCATAACAATAGTGATTTTGTGTCACTGTTACCATCCCTTTTCCCGCCGTAGCATAGAACTCTGTCTGTTTTCAGGAGAGTCACCATGCTCGATCCCTCTTTCTTCAGTTACGTTACCGTCATGTCGATTACGCCAGGCCCGAACAATCTGCTGCTGGCGACCTCAGGCGTCAATTTCGGCATGCGCCGCACGCTGCCGATGGTGTTTGGCATACTGGTAGGTTGTGCGCTGCAAACGGTGATCGCCGGCGTCGCACTGGAGGTCTTACTGCACTGGATGGCGGCGATTCGCCTGCCGCTGACGCTGGCAGGCTGTGCCTATCTGTTGTGGCTGTCATGGAAGATTTTCCGTGCGGCAGCACCTGAAGTGCGCAGCAAGCCGCAGCCCATGACGCTGCTGGGCGGTGCCTGTTTCCAGGCGATCAATCCCAAAGCCTGGCTGATGGCGACCAATGTGGCGCTGTTGTACAGCGCCAGCAGCGGCGTGCTGACGGTGATGATCGGCTTTATGCTGCTGAACCTGCCCTGCATTCTGATCTGGGCTGCGCTGGGCGATCGCCTGCGCAGCCATCTGCAGATTGCCTGGAAGCGTCAGTTATTTAACAGCCTGATGGCGCTGTCGCTGGTGGCGACTACCATCTGGATGCTGACCGACGCCTTGCTGGCCGCTTAATCGGGTGCACCAGGTGCAGTGGCCGACGGCCATTTCCAGTTCTGCACCTCCGGCACATCTTCACCGTGTTCACGCACATAGCGATGATGTTCAGCGATGCGCTCCTGCAGATCGTCCAGCAGCTCAGGATGCGCATCGGCCAGGCCAGGCACGCGCAGAATCGCCTCCTGCGCCAGATGATAGCGGTCAAGCTCGTTCAGCACCGTCATATCAAATGGCGTGGTGGTGGTTCCCTCTTCATTAAAGCCGCGCACATGGAAGTTGCGGTGGTTGGTACGCGAATAGGTCAGGCGATGTATCAGCGTCGGATAGCCGTGGAAGGCGAAGATCACCGGTCTATCCGGGGTAAACAGCGCGTCGAATTCCGCATCAGATTTGCCATGCGGATGCTGATCCTGCGGCTGCAGCGCCAGAAGATCGACCACGTTCACCACGCGGATACGCAGTTCGGGCAGCATACCGCGCAGCAGATCCACCGCCGCCATCGTCTCCATGGTCGGCACATCACCGGCACAGGCCATCACCACATCCGGCTCCTCATGCTCTGGGGTGGTGCCCGCCCAGCGCCACTCGCCCATGCCCGCTTCACAATGGGTCACCGCACTCGCCATATCCAGCCACTGCGGCGCAGGCTGCTTGCCCGCCACAATCACATTGATGCGGTCCCAGGTGCGCAGGCAGTGATCGCCAACCCACAGCAGCGTATTGGCATCGGGCGGCAGATAGATGCGCACAATGTCCGCTTTTTTATTGGCAACGTGATCGATAAAGCCCGGATCCTGATGGCTGTAGCCATTGTGATCCTGTCGCCAGACGTGTGAAGAGAGCAGATAGTTCAGCGACGAGATCGGCTTACGCCAGCTCAGTTTACGCGAGACTTTCAGCCACTTGGCGTGCTGGTTAAACATCGAATCGACGATGTGAATAAAAGCTTCATAACAGTTAAACAGCCCGTGGCGGCCGGTCAGCAGATAGCCCTCAAGCCAGCCCTGACACTGATGCTCACTGAGAATTTCCATCACCCGGCCATCACGCGCCAGCTGCTCATCGTAAGGCTCTGTTCGTTCCAGCCAGGTACGGCTGGTCACGTCGAAGACCGGCGTCAGGCGGTTAGAGGCGGTTTCATCCGGGCCAAACAGGCGGAAATTATCGCGGTTGCGCTGGAACAGCACGCTGAGGTAGCGGCCCAGATGCTCAGTGGCCTGCGCCATCTGTGCGCCTGGCTCGCTGACATCGCAGGCAAACTCCGCGAGTTCAGGCGCATCCAGCTCACGGCGCAACAGGCCGCCATTGGCATAAGGCGAAGACCCCATGCGTTTATCACCTTCCGGTGCCAGCGCCTGCAGTTCCGGCTTTAAGCGACCCTGTTCATCAAACAGGTCGTCTGGCTGATAACTCCGCATCCACGTCTCAAGGATCTGGCGATGTCCTTCATCTTCACGACAGGCCGCGACCGGCACCTGATGCGCCCGCCAGAAATCCTCCACTTTCTTTCCGTCGACCGTTTTCGGACCGGTCCAGCCTTTGGGGCTGCGCAGGATAATCATTGGCCAGCGCGGCACCCCGGTGGTGGCTTTGCCCTGGCGCGCCTCGCGCTGATAAGCGGCGATTTTACTGAAGGCACTATCCAGCGCCTCCGCCATCAGCGGATGCATTTTTTCAGGCTCATGCCCGCAGACGAACAGCGGCTCATAGCCGTAGCCACTGAACAACTGGTGCAAATCTTCATCGCTGCTGCGACCCAGCAGCGTCGGGTTGGCGATTTTGTAGCCATTGAGGTGCAGAATCGGCAGGACCGCGCCGTCACGTTCAGGATTCAGGAATTTAATGCCGTGCCAGCTGGAGGCCAGTGGACCGGTCTCCGCTTCGCCGTCGCCAATCACGCAGGGTACAACCAGTTCGGGATTATCGAAGGCCGCGCCAAACGCATGGGAGAGCGAATAGCCCAGTTCACCGCCTTCATTAATCGAGCCAGGCGTTTCCGGTGCCGCGTGACTGGGAATGCCCCCCGGAAAGGAGAACTGTTTGAACAGACGCTGCATGCCCGCCGCATCCTGCGTGATGTGCGGATAAATCTCGCTGTAGCTGCCCTCAAGCCAGGTATTCGCCACCATGCCGGGGCCGCCATGTCCTGGTCCGCAGATGTAGATCATATCCAGGTTTTGCTTCCGGATAACGCGGTTGAGGTGGGCATAGATAAAATTCAGGCCTGGCGTAGTGCCCCAGTGACCCAGCAGACGCGGTTTAATGTGTTCAGGCCTGAGTGGCTCACGCAACAGCGGGTTATCCATCAGGTAAATTTGTCCGACGGAGAGGTAGTTTGCTGCCCGCCAGTAGCGGTCGAGCAGCGTGAATTCCGGTGAAGCAGGGGAGTAAGACATGCAGTTTCCTCCTGATCGTGCAGCTAAAAGATGCCTTAACCCTAATAGAGAATGCCCGGATCGACCAGGTAACCGGCCAATAAAAAAGGCCCCGCAGTGCGGAGCCTTTTTATCAATGGCGCTGAATTATTTGCCGACGACGAACGCGGTTTCCCGTCCTTCATCGTTTGCCGCCATCGGGGTAACCGGCGAATAGTCGAGCTGCAGAATCCGGCTGGTTTCGGCTAACACTTTCTCTGTCAGCGCTACGTCGCCGTTCAGCTTACGTCCCCAGGATGGGATCACCGCACGGATTTTGTTCTGCCATTCCGGCGAAGCCATCTGCTCAGGACAGACCTTGTGCAGCAGCTCCAGCATGATCGGTGCCGCCGTAGAGGCGCCAGGCGATGCACCCAGCAGTGCTGAAATCGAGCCATCCTGTGAGGCGGCCACTTCGGTGCCCAGACGTAACACGGCGCCCTCTTTTTCATCTTTCTTGATGATCTGCACACGCTGACCGGCAGTCACTAAGCGCCAGTCCTCCTGCTTCGCCTGCGGCACATAGGCGCGCAGGGCGTCCATCCGGTCGCGATCGCTTTGCAGCACCTGATCCATCAGATATTTCACCAGATCAAAACTTTTCAGTCCCACTTTCACCATCGGCAGCATATTGCTGCTGTTCAGTGAGGTGAACATATCCATCAGCGAACCCTGCTTCAGGAACTTAGTCGAGAAGGTGGCGAACGGGCCAAACAGCAGCACCTGCTTGCCATCCAGCACGCGGGTGTCGACGTGCGGCACGGACATCGGCGGCGCACCGACGCTGGCTTTGCCATAGACCTTAGCCATGTGCTGCGCGACGACCTGCGGATTTTCCGTTACCAGGAATGAACCGCCCACCGGGAAACCAGCGTAACCGTTGGCTTCCGGGATGCCAGCCTTCTGCAACAGCGGTAACGCTGCGCCGCCAGCACCGATAAATATTCTACCCGCCGTCAGTGTGCGACGTGTGCCGCTGTTCAGACACTGCAGCGTCACCTGCCAGCGACCGTCGGCGAGCTGCTTCAGCTCACGCACTTCCTGGCGCAGACGCAGCTGGAAATTCGCTTTCTTCTCTAGCGAGGCGATCAGCTGACGGGTGATTTCACCGAAGTTCACATCGGTGCCCATCTCCGTCCAGGTCGCGGCCACTTTCTGGCTGCGGTCACGGCCATTCATCACCAGCGGGATCCAGCGGGCAATCTGCTGCGGATCTTCGGAGTAGGCCATGCCACGGAACAGGGTGCTTTTCTGCAGCGCCTTAAAGCGCTTGCGCAGGAAGTCGACATTGTCGTCACCCCAGACAAAGCTCATGTGCGGCGTGCTGTGAATAAAGCTTTTAGGGTTGCGCAGGTTGCCTTTCTGAACCTGATAAGCCCAGAACTGGCGGGAAATCTGGAACGATTCGTTGATCGTCACCGCTTTAGAGATGTCGATGCTGCCATCCGCCTGCTGAGGCGTATAGTTCAGCTCTGCCAGCGCCGCATGACCGGTGCCCGCGTTATTCCAGCCGTTGGACGACTCTTCGGCCACGCTATCCAGCCGCTCCACCATTTCGATGGACCAGTCCGGCTCTAAATCCTGCAGCCACGCGCCGAGGGTGGCGCTCATCACACCTGCGCCAATCAGCAGCACGTCAACGTCTTTGCGCTCCTGCGCGGTAGTAGTGGTGTCCATTGCCATGGCACTCATCGCGAGCGCAAGGTTTACAGCTGAATTGCACATGAGGCGACATCTCCTCTTCTGTTGACCTGAAGCCCAACAGTTTTGCAGGCGAAATAGTCACGCTTCTTACGAGCGCGTTGCGCTATTTCTCAAAGGTTAAGTCTCAGGTATAGGGTTAAAGCGGTAATAACGCGTTAACTGCACGTTATGCTTTGTCATCTGAATATAACATTCTCGCATCTGAATTAAACATTTGTTTATTTTTTAAATGCAGAAATGATTCAGCATAAGAATTAATCATCAGGGCCAGCGGCGTATTAGGGGTTTTTTAGTGTGAAGTCAGTGGGTTAACGGAAATGGCATGTTGCTGAAAAGCCCCATACTGGTGCAACGACGGAATGGATATGAACCGTGCGGAATTATTTAATCCGCTGAAATTTAGCGATTTATTATGCAGTAAGGAATAACGGGAATCGGGGGAAGAGAGGCTGAAAGGCTGCTTGTGTAAAAATAATGTTACATTTTTGTGAGTCTGAAAATGCGTGCACACCGGCGCACGCATCGGATTCACTTATGACTGACTGGCGCTGGCGGGCAACTTTTTCAGACTTATCGCCATGCGGTTGTAGGTGTTCATCAGACCAATCGCGATGTTCAGATCGACAATCTCTTTTTCACTGAAGTGCGCTTTCAGTGCGGTATAGCGGTTGTCTGGCGCACCCTGCTGAGCAATCAGGGTCAGGCATTCAGCCCAGTGCAGGGCAGCCTTCTCTTTATCACTGAACAGCGTACCGGATTCCTGCCAGACCGAGGTCAGCACGATCTTATCCCAGCCCATGCCCGCTTTATTCAGTGCTTTGGTATGTAAATCAATGCAGTAGGCACAGCCATTAATCTGCGATATGCGCAGGAACAGTAGTTCCAGTAAAGTGAGCGGCAGATCGGTTTGTGCCAGATAACTGTATACGCCGCCCAGCGCTTTCATGCCTGCCGGTGCTGCACTGTGAAAATCGATACGTTCGCTCATCTTATTGCCTCATTCAGGGTTGATAAGGCGATTTTCAGCCTTTCAATGGAGCAGATAAAGTGCCAAAAAATGAGAGTCTGACTGGTCCATCGCCGCTTTCCACGATGACACTGCAGCGCGGCGCGTCACGTGGCCTCAGTGAACAACTGCGCCAGCTGATCGAACAGGCGATTGGTGAAGGACGTTTACAACCTGGCGCGCGTCTGCCTTCCTGTCGCGATCTGGCGGCTCAGCTCGGCGTGGCGCGTGGCACCGTTCGCGCCAGTTACGACATGCTGGTTGATGGTCAGTTTCTGCAGGCCAGAGGCGCGGCGGGTACCTTCGTCAGCCCATTACCACCGTTAAAACCGGTCAGCGCCGATGCTGAACGCCAGCTGCTGGAAGGTGCAGAGGAGTATGAAGCGCCACCGCTGACCTTCCAGATGGGCATTCCTGCCAGCGATGCATTCCCGGCCAAAGTCTGGCTGCGCATTCTGCAGCGTCAGACGCGCCTGCAGGTCAGCAGACCGGCCAGCTATCCCGATCCCCGCGGCAGCTTAGCGTTGCGGCAGGCGCTGGTGGCCTACCTTGCGGTGGCACGCGGCCTGCGCTGTCAGGCGGACCAGATCATTATTACCAGCGGCTATGCTGGCGCAATGGGACTGATTGGGCTGGCGATGAATTTTCAGGGTAAAACAGCATGGCTGGAAGATCCCGGATTCTGGGTGGCGCGTCGCGCGGTTGAAGCGCTGCGCGTCACGCCGGTTGCCGTGCCGGTTGATGCCGAAGGGTTGCAGGTTGAGGCCGGGATTGCCCGCGCGCCGGATGCCGCTTTTGCGCTGGTCACGCCGGGACAGCAGGCGCCGCTTGGCATGACGATGAGCCTGGCACGCCGCCATGAATTGCTTAACTGGGCCAGCCGCGCGCAGCGCTGGATTATCGAAGATGACTATCTCGGCGAGCTTCAGCCCGGCAATCGCGCCGCGCCGGCACTGGCCGCGCTCGACAGCCAGGGGCGGGTGTTGCACATCGGCACGTTCAGCAAGACGCTGACGCCGCAACTGCGGCTCGGTTTTATGGTGGTGCCACCCGCGCTGACGGCCCGGTTCGGCGAGGTCTGCGCGTTGCTTTCGCCTGCCTCCTCCGGATTGCTGCACAACGCGGTGGCGGAATTTCTGCGGGATGGCCACTTTATGCGGCATCTGCGGCGCATGAAGCGCGTCTATCATGAGCGGCTGGAGCAGATGATCGCGGCGCTGCATCCTCACTTTCCTGACCTGCAACGCGCCGGGCTGGCGGTGATTGTCCGTTTACCCGCCGGTTCACCGGATCAGGTGATTGCGCAGCAGGCGGTGGAGTGGGGCATGGCGCCGTCGCCGCTGTCGATCTGGTATCAGCAGGCGGATCAGCGCGGTGCGGGCCTGTTACTGGGGGCGGCCCATCTGCCACGTGAAGGTTATGCGCGCAGTGCCGAACGGCTAAAGGCGCTGGTCGATGCGTATCCTGCTGTCAGCCCCTGAACCAGCGACGCCAGACAAAACGGATAACAAAAAACTCCAGTGCGCCCAGCAGCAAAAACCAGACGCAAAACACCACCGTGTAGAGCTGATTCAGGTCCTGCAAATGGAACATCTGCAACAGATGCTGCGCCACCGTCACGCTAAAGGCGGGCGCGGGCAGCAGCAGCGCCGAGAGAAAGCCCAGCAGTAAAATGCCACCAGGCACGATCAACGTTTCAAAAGGGTTATTCATAACCGGTATCCCATATTTATCAGCCCGGCATTTTCCGGTAAACGGCGACACGGTTCAATGGTGGCGCGCTGCTTCGTGCGCATCCGGCATGCTGCATGGCCAGACGAATGGTCAGAAAATGCTTTGCTACCATCGACTTAGCGCGAGTCATAGCGGATGATAAGAGTTATAGCCTTTGCTATACTTAAATCCCTGATTTTACTGTCTTTTTATCTTTGGGTTTGCATGGTAGACTGCGCCCACTTTTTCATAACTGAACACTTTGTGTGGTGAATTCAGCGTGAATTGCCGCTTTTTCGCCCCAGGTGAATAAATCATGACCTTTATTGCCACTTTAATTCTTGCGCTGGGCATGTCGATGGACGCGTTTGCTGCTGCTCTGGGCAAAGGTGCCACGTTGCATCGTCCCGGTTTTAAAGAAGCGCTGCGTACCGGTCTGATTTTCGGCTCAATTGAAGCGCTGACGCCGCTGATTGGCTGGGCGCTTGGCCTGGCCGCCAGCCGTTACATCATGGCGTGGGATCACTGGGTCGCCTTCATCCTGCTGGCGTTTCTGGGTGGCCGTATGATGATGGAAGGCTTCCGTCAGACTGCCGTCGCAGAACCCTGTGAAGCCCCGCAAAGCCATGGCTTTATGGTACTGGCGACCACCGCGGTAGCGACCAGCCTGGATGCGCTGGCTGTTGGTGTGGGTCTGGCTTTCCTGCAGGTGAACATCATTACTACCGCGCTGACCATTGGTGCAGCCACTACGGTGATGGCGACGACTGGCGTATTAGTCGGGCGCTTTATTGGTCCGATCCTGGGAAAATGGGCTGAAGTGCTGGGTGGAGTAGTGCTGATTGCCGTCGGCTCCACCATTCTGTTGCAGCATCTCGGCTACACCGCGTAGGGCTTTTGCACATAAAACCGCCATTTTTGTGATCTGGTTCAAATTTATTTGCTGTTAAAACGCACAGGAGCTATACTTTTTCGGTATATGTTCAACTAAATTTGAATCAGGTGTTCCATGAAACGTATTTTTAAACACGTGTTCCGCGCTTACGTTGAGACGTTCAAACACGTACCGCCGGGTGCCATGTACTAAGCACCCCGCAAGAAACCCTCGATAATCGCGGTCAGGGATCGACCTGTGATTATCACCTTTTCTGCTTTTTCTGCCTTTGCTTCTGCTGATTTAAACCCGCGTTTTTGCACTTCGGGTGCATCCTGTTTGTTGCTACTCCTCTCCTTCTGATTTCCCGTTATGCGCCACTTTGTGCCAGAAACGGACGTTGCTGTAGCGATCTAATCTGCCCGGGAGATTTCCGGATGCCAGACAAAATGGCGGCATACCTTAAACAGGAAACAAGCACTTTTAATGGGTCACGGGATTGCCTGTGCCGAAGCTTAGATTCACGGTTAACCCTGATGATTCTTCCTGAATATTTCAGTAAACCATTCGATAAAAACCCGGACCTTAGGCGGAAGATAGCGTCGGTCAGGGTAGAGTATAGAAACCGGTTTCGTCACAGTCGCATAACCCGATAATACTTCCTTCAGCTGGCCTGTTTCGAGGCAGGGCTTTAATGCCGTATATAATGCGTGAAGCATGCCAAGGCCCGCCACGCCACAGGAAAGAAGGACGTCAGAATTGTTAACTCGTACGCTGCTTCCCGGATGCCGTGAAACAATTTCGCCGTTCATGACAAATTTCCATTCCTGGACGTCCCGACTGTGTTCATTAAAAAAATAAATGGCTTTATGATCTTTAAGGTCATCAGGCGTTAAAGGAGTGCCATATTTATCCAGATAAGAGGGTGCTGCACAGGTGACCATCTGCAGGCTGCCCATTCTGCGCGAAATAAAATTCGAATCAGCAAGCTCACCGAGACGAATAACACAGTCCACACCTTCTGTAATTAAATGGGTCAGGCGATCTGAAGCGGTTAAGACTATTTCAATTTCAGGATATAAAGCCTGAAACTCGCTTAATTGTGGGATCAGGATACTGTGCGCCAGCGCCAGTGGAACATCAATGCGCAGCTGGCCACGAGGTCGCTGATTTGAAGAGTAAGAAGCCATGATATCGCTGGCATCACTCAGCAGCGTTTTAGCCCGCTGATAAATTTCCTCCCCTTCAACGGTCACACTCAGACTGCGCGTGGTGCGGTGCAATAGCTTAACGCCAAGCTTGTCTTCCAGTTGTTGTACGGACTTACTGACCGCAGGGCGATGCAGCTGCAAGGCGTCAGCGGCCCGGGTGAAACTACGGAATTCAACGACGTGAACAAAAATATCCATCAATTCCAGCATGTTCGAGCGCATCATTTAACTCCGCAAAAAATATTCCTGCCGAAATAGTGTATTGCGGATTATATCTCATTCCGATTGTTTCTCCTGCAGTAACACTGAAGTCCTTTTACGTGGCTTTTTACGCCTGCCTGCTTTTTTTATCATCGCCCTATTCGATGCATACACATGGGAAATGACAAAATGAAAGCATGGTTACTGAAAGATTTTGGCCTTGAAAACTTAAAGCTTGAAGAGGTGGAAACGCCTGTACCTGGTCCGGGTGAACTTCTGGTTAAAGTTGGTGCGGTGTCTCTGAACTTCAGGGATAAGGCAATAGTAGAGGGTTTCTATGAGCCTCATCTGGTTCCAAAGCCACTGATTCCTGTCTCTGATGCCACGGGTACCGTTGTTGCCACGGGGCAGGGTGTGTCCCGTTTTAGCACGGGTGATCGCGTTAACTCGCATCTCTATTCACGCTGGTTAGAGGGTGAACCTGCGGCCGATGAGCCAGCATGGTGTATTGGAATGCCGTTACCCGGCGGGCTGGCTGAGTACATGATCATTCATGAGGACAGCGCAGTTAAAGCGCCTGACAGCATGACCGATGAAGAAGCCTCTACACTTCCCATCGCTGCACTTACGGCATGGTACTCGCTAATGGATATCGGCAATCTGCAGCCTGGTCAGACCGTGCTCGTACAGGGAACCGGTGGTGTATCGGTCTTCGCTGCTCAGATAGCGCATGCCTATGGTGCACGTGTCATTGCCACCTCCAGTAACGATGCAAACCTTGAGCGCATTAAATCACTGGGAGCCGATGAAGGGATTAACTATAAAAAATACCCTGAGTGGGAAAGAAAAGTGCTTGAAATGACTGATGGTAAAGGCGCTGACGTAACGATAGATGTCGCTGGGGGCAATGGCATCAATCAGTCAATTGCTGCGACAAAAGTTGCCGGTACGATTGCTCAGGTAGGATTTCTGACCGGCCAGACAGCACAACTTGATTTGATGCCGTTAATTTTCCGTCAGACAAAAATCCGGGGCATTGCGGTTGCACCACGCTCCTCGTTTGATCGGATGAATCCGTTCCTCAATAAACATAATATTAAACCCGTCATTGAACAGGTTTACAGCTTTAATGAGGCGGTTGAAGCCTTCCGGCATCTCTCCCGTGGTGCATTTGGCAAAATCGTCATCAGAATTAGTGACTGATAACGAATTTTTATTCCTCAATTCTGGCAGTTTTCACCGACTGCCAGATACTTTTGGATCCCAATCTCACCGCGTTAAACCCCTTCTCAAAGCGTGCTTATATTCCTTCTGCACATCGTCAAAAGGGCCGCTTTTCGTATCACCACGACCGGCAGCGGTGAGTTACTTTTGCGGGTGGATAAGCAGAAAAATACGTCAATTTTCGCCCGGCAAAAACGCTCCTGTCTTAAATTGCATCGGCCAAAAATTCAATAAATGTCCGTACTTTCGAATTGAGTGCCGAACGTTCGGTGACACAGGCATAGATATTCATCGGCAGGGACTCAATGGTGCTCTCGCCACTGTGACCTGACCAGGACAAAGGCCTTAGCAGACCGCTGTCTATCAGTGGCTGAGCAACAAAACTTGCCAGACGGGCAATGCCGCCGCCGTTTACGGCTATTCTGGCGATGATATCAATATCATCGCTGATAAAACTGGGGTTAAGTTTTGCATTAACAGGCTGTCCGTTGACCATAAACGTCCATGGCAGAAACCGTCTGTCGGTGGGATAGCGGAAAACCAGGCAGGCGTGCTGGCTAAGTTCTCCAGGCGTCTGAGGCGTGCCAGCGCGATCAAGGTAAGCGGGAGCCGCACAGAATATAAAGGGTAACGATGCGATTTTTCTGGCGATCAGTTGATCATTCAGCTGTGCTTCAATGCGGATACTGACATCGACGCCTTCCAGGCGATGATCGACGTTGCGATCGGTACTGATCAGTTCAATATCTATATCGGGGAAAGACGCTTTGAAAGCGGGCATAAGGGGAGCCAGAACGTACCGGCCAAACGCGGCTGTCGTAGCGATACAAAGTGGCCCCTGTGGTTTGGTTTCATTCGCAGCAGCCTGCGAGGCGAGTTCGATATCATGTGGGATGTGACGGACTTTCTCGAAATAGCGTTTACCGTTTTCCGTTAAGGTCATGCTGCGGGTGGTGCGCGATAGCAGTCGCACGCCCAGATGCGCTTCAAGACGCGAAAGACTCTGGCTGACTGCTGCCGGACTCATACCTTTAGCGCGTGCCGCCGCTGCAATACTGCCGTTTTCTACCACGCGGATAAAAGTGCTAATCAGCCCTAAAATGTCCATCGTATCCTCAACCGTTAATTCGTCACTTTTACTTAATAATGATTAAAGCATAACCGCTCTACAACCCCCCGCATAAGCTTGTTAAGTTAGCCGCAGTCTTATCTACTTTTGTTAAACAGGATATTCAGATGACTGATGCTGCAACAAAAAAAACCTTACGAACCCGCTTGCCGGTGCGCACGACACCTTACATATTTGCGCTTTATATGGCGATCATCATGGCGTTCCTGATGAGTCTGGTCATCACGTTAGCCGAATTCGGAATGGGGCCTCATTACATGACAAATGTGATGAATGCTTACCAGGTCGCCATGCCAGCGGCTTTCTTTTGCATACTGGTTGTCCGTCCTGTTGTTATCCGGCTCGTAGGATTGACCGTTCACGGTCACTGAGACAGTCAGCATGCCCATTACGGGCGTACAGGTAGGGTTTAGCCCGCTTCTCGCTCATCGCGTCAGGCTGCTTCTGCACCAGAATGGAGGCGGGTGGCAAATCTCCAGCATTTCAGATGCGGGGTGAGGGCGGGCAGGTCGTCCGGATACTGACCGGTATCAGGATGAAAGATACCGAAGAGTCGGGCGTACGATATGCAGCAGGTAAAGCTCACAGATGAAGAGGGCGATGACAGCGCTTCACTGGCCGTGCGGTAATTTTACGCGATGTGATATTACTGGCTCTGTTTATTGTTAAGCATCAACGTTAAATCCGCACCGTCATTATGACTGGGCTGGCCTGCTCCTCTTCGCACACAGCGGAGCCTGAAGCACTTCCTGAGCAGTCAAAATAAAACAGCCATTCAGCCATCTGAGCGTTTAAATGGTTAAAATAAATAAACATATACATTGCTAAATTATTATCGCTATGTCTTAATGCGTCATCGGTTTGGAACACAGACCTTATGAAAGCAGTTTTAGTAAAGTAGTCCTCAGTTCAAGTGTTATCCACAGATATCCTTCTTCGAGAGCCTCCTCCTAAGTGCCCAATAAGTAAATCTCTAACTACAGGCCATCTTCGCCGCTCTTAGTGGCTAATCGATTAAGGAAATATCTATGTCTAACAAAATGACTGGTTTAGTAAAATGGTTTAATTCAGATAAAGGTTTTGGCTTTATCACTCCCGATGATGGCAGCAAAGATGTATTCGTACATTTCTCTGCTATCCAGGGTGATAACTACAAAACGCTTGATGAAGGTCAGAAAGTCTCCTTCACCATTGAAAATGGCGCCAAAGGCCCTGCAGCTGGCAACGTCACAGCGCAGTAAGCCGCGCTCATTATCAGCGACGCTTACAATAGCGATGAAGACATAAGTCTGAGCAGATAAGATCTGCTGATAATAAAAGAAACCCGCCCAGTGCGGGTTTTTTATTGCCTGAAATTCGTATTATCTCTGATCCGTTAACCTGCTCCGTGTTTATTAGTCCACCCCGAAGTTAATCCTCTCTTCATAAGCCCTGCTCGTTATGAAATGTTACGTTAAGCCATCGGGCAAAAGCCATAACGCGCCTTTTGAAATCAGCGATGCTCCCCTGAGGTGTATTACTGATTACCAGCAAGTAATCCATTTCTTTTGCTAACGCTGGATATCGGGCATTGAATGTAAAGCGATACTCCTCGAGTGTTTCAGTCATTGCCTTCCCGCTTACACCAGACAGATCTCCCGCCAGAGTTCATCACCCGCAATGCCAGCGTCTTCTTAGGCGAAACCCCATACTTTTTCACACCATCGCGCGGATAACCCGCCTGCTGCCTGATCCCGACCTACACTGAATTATTCTCCCCAAACCAGGAGCAGCGGATGATCCAGAAGCATCGACGAAAACAGGCAGCGATTGTGGCAGGTGTTGGATTGGGTGTGGCGGCCACGTTATGGGGCATGAAACGCTGGCGGCAACTTAAGGAGACGCCGCCGGTGTCGCCGAACAGTCATCACGCCGGTCTGGCCGGTTATTATCAGCAGATTGGTGACTGGCGCATGTTTACCCGCGTTACGCCCAATGAGGATCAGGGACTGCCGGTCGTGTTAATCCACGGTCTGGTGATGTCGGGCCGGGCGATGGAGTCACTGGCGCTGGCGCTGGGGCGCGACTATCACGTGCTGGTGCCGGATCTGCCCGGTTTTGGCGCCAGCACACTGCCCCCTTCTGCGCCGATCATGTCGGTGGAGCAGCTGGCGGATGCGCTGTGGCTGTGGTTACAGCATAACGGTTTCCAGCGTGCTATCTGGGTCGGCAATTCGTTTGGCTGCCAGATTCTGGCCGCGCTGGCGGTGAAACATCCACAGGCTGTGGCGGGACTGGTGCTGCAGGGGCCGACGGTCGATCGTCATGCCCGCAGTCTGCCGCGTCAGCTCTGGCGCGACTGGCGTAATGGCCGGCTGGAATCACGTCGTCCACCGGGGCCACTGGCCCGAATCGATTACGCCAAAGCGGGCCTGCGGCGCGCCTTCGGTACCCTGCGCGCCATGATGCGCGACCGCATTGAGCATCGCCTTACTTACATTAACGCACCCACGTTGCTGCTGCGGGGCTCGCGCGATCCCGTCTGTCCGGCCCGCTGGCTGGATGAACTCGCCGCCCTGATGCCGCGCAGCGAAAGACTGACATTACGCGACGGGACGCACACTTTGCACTACGTCTACCCGTGGAGTTTCTGTCACGCCATCCGCCCGTTCCTGGCACGTATTCAGCAGGAGGATCAACATGAGTAAACCACCAAGAGGGATTGCCCGCTTTGATTCTGCTGCCGCCATGCTGCTTGCGCTGGCCAATGCGCTGCACGACCGCCCCTTTGCCAGCCCCAGCCAGTCACCGACGCTGGATCGCCTGTTGCCGTCGCTTAACCGGCTGCCGACCGGGCTGCGTGAGTGGGGCTATGCGCTGGGCGGCATGGCAGAAGGCATCAGCCTGCGTCAGGCGGGTGAACTGGATGTGGAAGGGATCGCCGAATGGATGGTGAGTGAATACCCGCAACAGGATTATCCGGCGGCCTTTATCGGTTCATCGAACGGTGCACTGGTGCATCTGGCGGCGGCGATGGGTGTGCCCTGGTTGCCCCAGACTTTTCTTTGCCCGGTGCGGGCCGCAAATAACGATCCCGATGACGCACAGACCAGCTTTGAGCAGGGCAAAGAGATTGCTGCCGCGCTGCTGGCTGCCTGGCCACGGCTGGCGGTGCACCATATGCAGGACCCGAATCAGGATCGGTTGATGCTCGATCAGATGCGCTACTTCCGGCTAAAACTGCGCGAGCTGCCGCTGGCCTTCAACGAATTCCTGATGGGAAGTCTGCCCGCCGGATCAACGCTGTTTATCAATCATTGTACCCGACAGTGGCCGGTAACCCGCACCAGCGATCGCTCGTTTTTCCAGTTTGGTGCGCTCGGCGGCGCAACCGAAAAAGAGTACTTACAGGGCGGCCCGCGGGTGGCGGAATATCTGGCACGCTATGGCATCGATCGCGAGCGCTGGACGCCGCCGGCCATTACTGACCACGTGCCGGAAGCGGAGTGGGGACTGGATGGTTATCTGATTTCGCCGCTGAAAAAACTGGCGGAAGCTCAGAACTGGAAGCTGATGGAGATTCGTTATGAAGATCCAGAGGCGATGAGCTATGTGGTGGCAGAGATCTACCGCGACTGGTATCTGGCGGCGGGAATTTTACCGACCCGGCTGACGGTGGACAGCTTCCTGCTGATGGACCCGTGGTGCAGCATGCATCAGCACGCCATCCCGTTCTGGCTGGTCTTTTGCACCGAGCCTTCGGCCGCGGCCCTGCAACGCTTCCTGGAAAAACAGCCGCCGTTCCGCAACATCGACATGATGCTCTTTTCTCACGGCACCGACAGCATCGGGCTGGCGGAGATTGACCGCTGGCGGGCGCTGCTCTCCCATGCACGTGATGAAGGCGTATTGATTGGCGTGGATGAAGAACGTTTCCCGCGTGATTTCGCGACGTTTGCCCGCTTCGACTCGGCGCTGCGTGAACGGGCGCCGCTGTTGCCACCTCCACCCGCGCTGAGCGCGGAGAAGGTGATGACGGGTATTCAGCGTTATGGTGCGAAATATGGGGTCACCCTGACGGCGCTGACGTAGCAGTCGCGCCGTCAGTCGTGATTATTCGCCGTCGGTGATCGGCTGGCGCACCAGCAGCAGGTAGGCGAGTGCGCCAACCAGCGTCACGCAGGCACAAATCATCAGCGCCATGCTGAACGATTTGGTGGTGTCGAGCACCCAGCCAGTGATGACCGGCGCGAACGAGGCGAAGATAAAGCTGGCGAAGTTCTGGATGCTGCCGACAGACGCTGTCATACGGGCGGTGACGTTGGCGTGGATCAATCCCCAGCACGACGTTCCGGCGAAGTGGATACAGAACAGCGCCATCCCAATCAGCGTTACGGCGCTGGTGGTGTCGGTCGCGCGGGTCACCACGGCGGTAAAGCCGGCGGACAGCAGCATCCCACTGACGATGCAGACTTTGCGGGTTTTCACCGCGTTAAAGCCGCGACGTACCAGCGAGTCGACCACATAGCCATTCAGCAGCATGCCCGCCGCACCGAACAGGAACGGAATCGCCGCCAGCAGGCCGGTACTTTTAAGATCGAGATGATAGGTCGACTGCAGATAGCCCGGCAGCCACGCGATATAGAGCCAGGCGGTGTAGTTGATGCCGCTGAAGCCAATCATCATCCCCCACATGGTGCGCTGCTTAAACAGGCCGCGCCACTCTTTGAAGCTGATCGGCTCTTTACGCGAGGCGACGCTGCCCGCCTGCAGATAGTGGATCTCTTCAGCGCTCAGGGTGTTGTTGTCGCGGTCGCGGTAGATCATATACCAGCCGATAGCGAGGAACATGCCGAGGATACCGATCGTGACAAACATGCCACGCCAGCCCATCACCAGCATCATCGCCGCCAGAATCGGCGGAGCCACCGACAGTCCAATCATCGAAGCCGCATTGAACATCCCCATCGGCATGCCGCGATCTTTAATGTTGAACCAGTCGTTGATCACTTTCACGCCGCACGGGTTCATCGGCGCTTCACCAATGCCGAGGCCGATGCGCACCAGGATGAACTGGGTAAAGTTATGCACCAGGCCAGAGGCGGCCTGGAACAGCGACCAGATAAACATGCCAATGCCGAGCATAATGCGCGGCCCTTTACGATCCAGCAGCGCGCCGCACGGCAGTTGCGCCAGGCCGTAAGCCAGCGAAAAGGCGGAGAGCAGGAAGCCGATTTCGGTGGCGCTCAGCCCCATCTCCTCGCGGATGGTCATATTCGCGACCGACAGCGAGCTGCGATCCAGATAGTTGATGATGGCGGCGAACAGCAACAGCAGCATCGCCGTGATCTGAATCTTGCGGATACGCGGTGAACGCACCACGTCGCTACGCATCGGCACGAAATCCTGGTCTGGTGGCGTGTCACCAGCTGCGCTGTCGCGGCCGGTTACTGAAGTCTTTTCCATTGCACTCTCCCGAAACTGGGTACTTATCGTTATGGTGAGAAGGGGTCTGCGCGCAGCGGCAAAAGGCCGCCGTGACGTTGCAGTCGAGACTAAGAGCAAAGGGTTAAGGATGTTGCAAAGATGTTTCTGAATCGTGCGGGAGCTAATGCTTTGTGGTTTTTAATCGGTTTTTAATTGTACTGACCGATTGAGCGCACCATCGAGGTTTTAGCGGTCGCCAGATGGTTATGTAATGCACAGAGGGCGTCGACATCCTGACGGCCAATCAGCGCGGTCAGAATCGCCATATGCTCCTCCAGCGCCACAATATTTCGCTGCTTGAGGTCGCTCTCATCCCACTGATAATGCGAGTGAAAGATCACCGAGATAATCTCCAGCGACTGATTGAAAAACGGGTTGTTGGCGGCGGATAAAATCAGCGAATGCATCTGACGATCCAGCGCGGCAAAGTGGCGATAGTTGCTGGCGATGGTATCGCGCATCGATCGGTGACGATCCAGCAGATCCCGCGCCTGAACCCAGCGCTCGTCGCCTGCGGGCAGATTCAGGAAACGACTCAGGGCATGGGTTTCCAGCATCTCGCGCAGTTCAAACAGCTTCTCGGCGTAATCCTGGGTGAATTTTTTCATCCGCCACTGGCCGCGTCTGACCGGCTCCAGCAGGTCATAGCGCATAAAGCGCAGCAGGAATTCGCGCACCACCACCGGACTGACTTTCACCTGCTGCGCCAGTTGCAGCTCGCTGAAGGTATCGCCGGGCACCAGCTGCCGCTGATTAATCATATTAAAAAACATCTGCTCAAAGTGGCTGGCCTGCTGCTCAATCGGCGGCGTTAACGCGCTAAAACCGTCATCTTCGCGCGGATCGCGCACGATAACCCAGGTTTGATCCACCTTATCCAGCACGCCGCACTGATGCAGATAGTGCAGGGTGTGGCGCACCGTAGTCCGGCTGATATTGAACATTTCCGCCAGTGCCGCCTGGGGCGGCAGCGGTGAACGAATGTGGTGCTGAGCGATGCTTTCCAGCATCTGGTTGATGACGTTCTGGCGCAAATTCTGGCTGCGGCTCATCTCACTCTCCGGTTTTTTATGCATTAAAAACCATTCAAAGCCCAAAAAAATCGCGGTGCTTCACACTTCCCGCAAACGAACACCGCAGCGCGTGCAGGATTCGCCATAACTGCCTGCAGGACAACCGGAGAATCACCATGACAACAATGAAAGCACTGGTCATCGCTGAACCACGTAAGATGGTATGGACCACCCGCGATATCCCCACGCCCGCCGCTGGCGAGGTAGTGATTAAAATCCTCACCGCGGGAATCTGCGGCACCGACATCCACGCCTGGTCCGGTAATCAGCCATTCTTCAGCTATCCACGGGTGCTGGGCCATGAAATCTGTGCCGAAGTCGTGGCGCCGGGAAGTGGTGCGGAGAGCTTTCAGCCGGGCCAGCGGGTGGCGTTAATGCCCTACATCTCCTGCCTGCGCTGTGACGCCTGCCAGAGCGGCAAGACCAACTGCTGTGAGCAGATTTCAGTGATTGGTGTGCATCAGGATGGCGGGTTCTGCGACTACTTAAGCGTGCCAGTCAGCACGCTGCTGGTGGTGGATGATGTCGCGCCGGAAGCGGCTGCGCTGATTGAGCCGTTTGCCATCAGCGCCCATGCAGTGCGTCGTGCCGCAATTGTGGCGGATGAGCAGGTGCTGGTGGTGGGAGCCGGACCGATTGGGCTGGGTGTTGCCGCTATCGCCGCCGCCAGCGGCGCGCAGGTGGTGGTGGCGGATACCAGCGAATTTCGTCGCCAGCATGTTGCTGACCAGCTCGGCCTGGCGACACTGAATCCGGCTGATGAAGCGTTTTACAGCGCGCTGCGCGAGGAGTTTGGTGGCCGTCTGGCGCTGAAGGTGATCGACGCCACCGGCAGCCCGGCGGCGATGAACAATGCGGTCAACCTGATGCGACACGGCGGCACGATCGTTTATGTCGGCCTGCACAAAGGCGATCTGGTGATCCCGGACAGTGAATTCCATAAAAAAGAGACCACCCTGATGGGCAGCCGCAACGCCACCCGTGAAGATTTCGATCGGGTGCGTGCGCTGATGGCCAGCGGCCAGCTGCGCGCCGAAATGATGCTGAATCACCATCTGGCCTTCTCCACGCTGGATGAAACCTTCGAGGCGCAAATCATCAACAACCGCGAGCTGATCAAAGGCGTGATTCATTTCGACCGGTAACGCGGCCAGTCGGTTCGCGTGGTTCAGGGCGCGGTGAGAGTCTGAAAGAAGTGCGCCCGCACCGCGTCAGCATCCACGCCAAGTGCGATACGCTGGGCGGGCAGGCCGTTAAAGGGATCCTGGCGGGATGCCAGCGCGCTCAGCTTACGCACCGTCTGACCGCAGGCGATGCCCTCCGTGATCACCCGAAGCGGGCTTTCGGTCAGGGTAAACGCCTGTGGCAGAGTGAGCCACGCCACCGCCAGGGTGTCGTGCAGCGCCATACCCTCGAACCCCTCTTTCTGCAGGCTGTAAGCCAGGTAAGGGCGACAGATCGCACTCAGCACCGGCTGATTCAGACGCTGAACCTCATCGCCGCTGATCAGCACCTTGTGCGTGACATCCAGCGGGATCACCACCACGTTCAGCGCCGAGGCGAGCACCTGATCGGCAGCATGCGGATCTTTCCAGATATTAAATTCGCTGAAGGGCGTCACGTTGCCACTGTGCCCGTCGGTGCCAAATGCGCCGCCCATGATCACCAGCTCTTTCACCAGCGGAATAATATCCGGCGCCTGATTAATGGCCGTGGCGATATTGGTCAGCGGACCAATCGCCACCAGGGTGATCTGATGCGGCTGCGCCCGCACGCTGTCGATAATAAACTGCACCGCGCCCGGCGCCTGATCGCTGCAGGCATTATCAAACGCATCGCCCAGCCCATCTTCACCGTGCAGTCTGGCAGGCGCAGAGGGTGGCAGCGCCAGCGGTCGCGAACAGCCGCGATAGACCTCCGCGTTAATCGCCATTTTCCCGCAAAACAGTCGGGCGTTTTTCACCGCCTGACCCACTGCCACGTTGCCGAAGACCGTGGTAATCCCCAGCAGATGCTGCGTCCGCGCCGCATAGGCCAGCGCAAAGGCGTCATCCACGCCGATATCGGTATCAAAAATCAGGGTACGCATAGGGTCTCCGCAACAGGCTGTAAACCATCAGCATTACTCCGTCTGTGGCGTGCGCGTCAAGGTTTTCAGCCGCCATGACCTCACTGTTGCCAGCCTGAAACGGGCGTCGTATTATCACCGGCTCAAGGTGATGGCGTGCCACCTTTCCCAACCGCCGGTGGGCTTTACACCGGCTGATGACGCCTGACACTCAATCCTTTCGCGGGAGCTGAGGTGTCAGGCGCAGTTTATCTCTGCCTTTCCCCCTCAGCCCGGCGTCAATCTGCAATCAGGAGCAAGACATGTTGAAACCGTTATTGGCTGTGATGATCGGCGGCTCTGCCGGCTGTGTACTGCGCTGGCTCTTTGCGATGCGCTTTAATGCGCTCTTTCCCAATCTGCCACCTGGCACACTGCTGGTGAATCTGATCGGCGGTCTGGTGATCGGCGGCGCGATGGCCTGGTTTGTTCGCCATCCCGACATCGACCCGATCTGGAAACTGCTGATCGTCACCGGACTGTGCGGCGGGCTGACCACCTTCTCCTCTTTTACGGCGGAATTAATGGGGTTGCTACAATCAGGGAACTATTTCTGGGCGATGACCAGCGCGCTGGTGCATGTGATCGGTTCGCTGCTGATGGCGTTTGCCGGTTTCGCACTGGTCACGATGCTGGGCTGATCCGGCTAAGCGGCGCTTGTCATACTCCTTAAGAGGTAGATACTGTTTCAGGTTTTACGCCCGACCATCCTGCATGAACGGGCGCAGAAGCTGAACGTCACCGATTATTCCGGACGATTAAGGAGCCGAGCAATGCGAACTAACCCCACATTCCTTAACCTGGTGCTGTTAAACGGTGAACCCGGCCAGAAGCTCCAGGCGGCGCATGACGCCGGTTTCGATCAGGTGGAGATCTGGCGCGAGGATGTCGAGGCGTGCGAGGGCGGCGCGGCGGCACTGGCTGAGATCGCTGCCCGGCAGGGACCTGGCTTTACCAATCTCCAGGTGCTGCGCGATTTCACCGGGGCACCCAGCGCGTTGCGCGGACAGAAGCGCGAAGAGCTGCGCCAGTTTATTCAGATTGCCCAGGCGCTGGGCTGCGACACCATTCAGGCGCCGGCCAGCACCCGTGAGGATTGCTGCGCCGACCAGATTGATGATGACCTGCGCTGGATGGCCTCTGAAGCTGCGCGCTACAACATGCGCATTATGTATGAGCCGATGGCCTGGTGCAGCGTGGATAACACCCTGCCGCTGGCGTGGCAGCGATTGCAGCGGCTCGATCAGCCCAATATCGGGCTGGTGGTCGACCTGTTTCATATCTGCGCGCTGGGCGGCGATGCCTCGCAGCTGGACGGCATTCCGGCCGATCGCATCTATGAAGTGCAGCTGTGTGACATGGCCGCCGTTCCCGCGCAGGATAAGCAGAGCCTGATGGCGATGGCGAAGCACCAGCGTCTGCTGCCCGGCGATGGCATTATCGACATTGAACGCTTTGTCGATAAGCTCAAAAGCGCGGGCTATCAGGGGCCGGTGGGCATTGAAGTCTTTAATGATGCGCTGAAACGCCTGCCGCCTGAGGTTGCTGCCCGTCATGCCTGGCAGGCATTAAAGCGCTGCTGGGGTTAATCCTGTAAGCACTGCCCGATAAACGCGGCGGCGTGCATGGCACCCTGAGCGGAGATGGTGTGGCCGGTGGCGGGTTCAAATCGCGCTTCTACCGGCACCAATGCGGCTCTGAGGCGTGCTGCGGCAGATTCGCTCTCCTGCCACGGAATCACCTCATCGGCCTGGCCGTGGATCAGCAGCGCGGGCAGATGAGGCTGTGGCGTCAGCTCACCGTCAACCGCCAGACGACCCGAAAAGGCGACCACGCCCGCCAGCGGATAACGGCCAGATGCCAGCGCATCCAGCGCCATGATCGACCCCTGTGAAAAGCCGACCAGCACCACATCCTGCCAGCGGTCGGCGAAGCCGTGCTGTGCGATAACGTCGCTGAGGGTCGCGTCAAACGCCGCCCGCGCGGCCCGTACCCGACCTGGCCGGTTCTCTGGCGTCACCTCCTCCAGGCTGAACCACTGCCAGCCAAAACCGGCGGCAAAACGTTCGGGCGCATTGGGTGAGGCAAAAATCACATCCGGCAACAGCGTCGCCCAGTGACGGCCAATCGGTGCCAGATCGTCGCCGTTACTGCCTACGCCATGCAGAAAAATTACCAGTGCTTTTGCCATTATTGCTCCTTTATAGGCCGTACTCGCTCAGATCCGGGCCTGCCGGAACGATCCCGTTCGGGTTCAGTGCCTTGATTGAGTAGTAACCCTGTTTGATATGATCGATGCTGACCGTCTCTCGCACGCCGGAGACTGACAGCATGCTCTTAAGATAGCGATTCAGCAGCGTATAGTCGCGTATCCGGCGCAGGTTGCATTTGAACAGGCCATGATAGGCGACGTCAAAGCGAATCAGGGTGACGAACAGGCGAATATCGGTTTCAGTCAGCCGTTCACCCAGCAGGAAGGTGCGACCATCGCTGAGCAGGGCTTCCAGTTCGTCGAGCTGGCTGAAGACGTCGTTAAAGGCCTGCTGATAGCTGATTGATGTCGTCGCGAACCCGGCGCGATAGACACCATTATTCAGACGCGGATAGAGACTCTCATTCAGCGCATCAATCTCAGGGCGCAGCGCGGCGGGATAGAGGTCGATGCGGTTATCGGCCAGATCGCCAAAGCCGCTGTTGAACATACGCACAATGTCAGCGGACTCGTTGCTGACGATGGTGCCGGTTTTCTTGTCCCACAAGACCGGCACGGTGGCCCGGCCCGTGTAATCGGGCGCGACGCGGGTATAGATTTCATGCAGGTACTGCGCGTGATTCAGCGGGTCCTGCTGTGCGCCGGGGAAATTGCCAAAGCGCCAGCCCTGAGCACCGAGCTGCGGTTCAACCACCGTCACGCTAATCAGCGACTCCAGCCCTTTGAGCTTGCGGGCAATTAACGCGCGCGACGCCCACGGACAGATCAGCGCCACATAGAGATGGTAGCGATCCGCTTCTGCCGCAAATTCAGTGGAGCCATCGCTGCTGATAAAATGCCGGAAACCGGACGTCTGACGAACAAATCCGCCCTGTTTATCGGTCGACTGCACCGGGTGCCAGTCACTACTCCATTTGCCTTCTACTAACATCGCGCGACTCCTCTGTAATGTGAGAAGCAGCTTAACTGATGACTAAACGGCTGATAATCCGGTCATAAAGACAATCATTTCTTCCATTCTGGAAGAAATTACGCGGGCGGAAAACGGGTAAAGTGGCTCACCAGGAAGTCGATAAGCAGGCGCGCCCGGTGTGCCAGATGACGGGCGGGAGGATAAACCGCAAACAGGCCAAGTGGTGGCGTGTCAAAATTCTCCAGCAGCCGGACAATCTCACCGCGTTGCAGCGCGGGAGCCGCGATAAAACCGGGCAGCCGCGCAATGCCCAGTCCGGCCATCGCGGCCTGCAGGCAGGCTTCGGTGTTGGCGAAGCGCAGACGCCCGCGGACCGGTACGGTGACAATCTCGCCGCCGCCGCCGCCGCCGCCGCCGGCAAACGGCCAGTGCCAGGGATCGCGAAAATTGGTGTCGATGATGCACTGATGCTGGGGCATCTCGCGCCAGTGCTGCGGCGTGCCAAACTGCTCAAGATAGACCGGCGAGGCGGCGATGCGCACATGCACCTCACCCAGCTTGCGCGCGACCAGGCTGCTGTCGCTGAGGGTGCCGATACGGATCGCCATATCAAAGCCTTCATCGACGATGTTGACGGCCCGGTCTGAAAAGCTGACATCCAGTTCAATCAGCGGATAGCGCCGGGCAAACGCCACCAGCACCTCAGACAACACCACAGTACCAAAGGAGCCGGGGGCGCTGATTTTCAGCCTGCCGGTAGGCGTCGTAGCGCTTTCACGCACGCTGGCATCCAGCGTCTCAAACGCATCAAGCAGATTTTTGACCCGCTCATAATAGCTGCGCCCGACATCGGTGGGTGACAGGGCGCGCGTGCTGCGTTTAAACAGCTGGACGCCGAGCCGCTGCTCCAGCTTTGAAACCAGCTTGGAAGCCTGACTGCTGCTGGTGCCGAGACGCAACGCCGCCGCAGAAAAGCTGCCGGTTTCCAGCACCGTGACAAACATCCGGTCACAATCGAGTCGATCCATGGCGGTGTCCTGTGGAGATAAAGTCGCAGTATAGAAGCAGTGCTCCGCTGATGCAGCCTTCACTTTGCGTGCCTTAACCCTTTCGCTGACGCGGAAAACCTGCTTGACTGACTCTCTGCCCGACGTTCTCTGGAGTAATTCATGTCGCTGATTCACCTGACGTCACTGGCGGAGATCCCGGCCGCCGAGTGGGATGCGCTGTTGCCTGATGACCAGCCCTTTTTGCGCCACGCCTTTCTGCTCACGTTAGAACAGAGCGGCAGCGTGCGGTTAGAGGCGGGCTGGCAGCCCGATCATCTGCTATGGCGGGAGGAGGGGGTGACCCGCGCCGCGCTGCCAGGCTACCGCAAACGCCATTCACAGGGCGAGTACGTCTTTGATCACGCCTGGGCGGATGCCAGCCAGCGCGCCGGGATCCGCTACTACCCGAAATGGCTGGGCGCGATCCCCTTCAGCCCGGTCAGCGGTGCGCGCCTGCTGGGCGAAACCGCTGCCGCAGCGCAACTGCTGTCGGCCCTGCCTGAGAGCCTGTTACAGCAGGGCTTAAGCGGGGCACATATCAACTTTACCGATGCGCAGGCTAACCAGCTGCTGGCCGATCAGCCCGACTGGCTCTCCCGGCTCGGTTGTCAGTATCACTGGCATAACCGTGGCTACCGCGATTTTCAGGATTTCCTGGATTCGCTGATGTCGCGCAAGCGCAAACAGCTGCGTAAAGAGCGTGAGCAGGTGATGCAGAGCGGCTTTGAGTTTGACCGCTACCTGGGCTACCAGCTGCGCGAAGATCAGTGGGATTTTGTCTACACCTGTTACGCTAACACCTATGCGGTGCGCGGTCAGCGTCCCTATCTGACACGTGACTTTTTCAGCCTGCTGGCGGAACGCATGCCGCAGAATATTGTGGTGGTGATCGCCCGTTTACAGCAGCAACCGGCCGCGATGGCGTTTTATCTGCGGGACAGCAACGCGCTCTATGGCCGCTACTGGGGCTGTCTGGCGGAGTTTGACCGGCTGCACTTTGAAACCTGTTTCTATCAGGGAATGGATTTAGCTCTTGATGAGGGGCTGACGCGGTTTGATGCCGGCGCGCAGGGCGAGCATAAGCTGGTGCGCGGCTTCGAGCCGCAGATTACCCATTCCTGGCACTATCTGCTGCATCCCGGCCTGCGCGATGCCGTGGCAGATTTTCTGGTGCAGGAGCGGGAAGGCGTGCGCGGCTGGGCGGAAGAAGCACGCGACGCCTTACCCTATCGACGCGGCGATTAATCGATGCCGACAAAACCGCCGGTCTGATGCTGCCACAGCCGGGCATAGAGGCCGTTTTGCGCCAGCAGCTCGTGATGGCTGCCCATCTCGGCAATGCCGCCTTTATCCAGCACCACCAGCCGATCCATCTTCGCGATGGTCGACAGGCGGTGCGCGATGGCGATAACGGTTTTACCCTGCATCAGTGACTCCAGGCTCTCCTGAATCGCCGCTTCCACCTCAGAGTCGAGCGCCGAGGTGGCCTCATCCATGATCAGAACCGGCGCATCCTTCAGCAGCACGCGGGCTATCGCCACACGCTGACGCTGACCGCCTGACAGTTTCACGCCGCGCTCGCCCACGTGCGCATCCAGCCCGGTGCGACCCAGTGAGTCAGAGAGCAGCGGGATAAACTCATCGGCGCGGGCGCGGTGAATCGCAAGCTGCAGCTCCTCTTCGCTGGCGTCGGGACGACCATACAGCAGGTTTTCACGGATTGAGCGGTGCAGCAGCGAGGTGTCCTGCGTAATCATACCAATCTGGCTGCGCAGGCTCTCCTGCGTCACGGTGGCGATATCCTGATCGTCGATCACAATCCGCCCCGCGTTCAGGTCATAGAGGCGCAGCAGCAGGTTCACCAGCGTCGATTTACCGGCACCCGAGGGACCAATCAGCCCAATCTTCTCACCAGGTTTGATGTCGAGGTTAAAACCGTTAATCACCTGACGGCCACCGCCATAATCGAAGCGCACATCCTCAAAACGGATGTTGCCGCGCATCACCTTAAGCTGCTTCGCCTGCGGCGCATCCTGCACGCTCAGCGGCTGCGCGATGGTTTTCAGGCCATCCTGTACCGTACCAATATTTTCGAAAATGCCATTGACCACCCACATGATCCAGCCGGACATATTCACCAGGCGGATGACCAGACCGGTCGCCAGTGCAATCGCCCCGACGCTAATCAGCGACTGGCTCCATAACCACAGCGCCAGCCCGGAGGTCGAGACAATCAGCAGGCCGTTCAGCGCCGACAGGGTCAGATCCATGCTGGTGACCATGCGGCCGGCGTTCTGGGTTTTTTCGGTCTGCTCCTGAATCGCCTCACGCGCATACTGCCTTTCCAGATCGCTGTGGGCGAACAGCTTGATGGTGGCGATGTTGGTATAACCATCGACAATGGTGCCCATCAGCTTAGATCGCGACTCTGAGGAGACCACCGAACGCGCTTTAACGCGCGGCACAAAGAAACGCAGCGAGGCGCTGTAGGCCACCATCCACAGAATCAGCGGGATCATCAGCCGCCAGTCGGCACCGGCAAACAGCACCAGTGAAGTCACCGCGTAGATCAGCACGTGCCAGATGGCATCCACCAGCTGCACCGCGGAATCGCGCAGTGAACTGCCGGTCAGCATAATGCGCTGGGCGATGCGACCCGCGAAATCGTTCTGGAAGAAATTGAGGCTCTGGCGCAGCACGTAGTTGTGATTCTGCCAGCGGATCATGCTGGTCATGCTCGGGCTGATGCTTTGATGCACCAGCATGTCGTGCAGGGCGATAAAAATCGGCCGCAGAATCAGCGCCACCGCCCCCATCCACAGCAGTATCGGCCAGTTATCCCGAAACAGGCTGGCGGGCGTGGAGTGATTGACCATATCGATAATGCGGCTCAGATAGCTGAACAGCGACACTTCAATCAGGGCTGACGCCAGTCCCACTACCAGCAGTGCCGCGAAACTCGGCCAGACCTGCCGCAGATAGTAGAGGTAAAACGACCAGACCGTTGAGGGGGGCGATTCGGTGGGCGCGTCATGAAAAATATTGATAAAACGCTCAAAACGGCGATACAACATAGCGATACTCTTTCCGTCCGGTAAAGAGCTACAGCTTAGTGCATGAACCCCGTTCGGCTAAAAGGAGAAAATATGGAAATCATTATTCGGGCACGGGAACCGCAGGATGCCGCCGCCTATCAGCGACTCTACAGTCATCCCGATGTCTATCCCTGGACGCTGCAGCTGCCGTTTCCCAGCGTTGCCACCTGGGAGAAAAAAATCGCCAGAATGGATGCTGAGGGGTTTATCGCCTTTGTCGCGGAGATCGAGGGCGTGCTGGCCGGTGAGCTGACGCTGTTTGTGGATAACAAGCCGCGCACCCGCCACTGCATCAGCTTTGGGCTGGGTGTGCATCCCGATTACGCCGGTCGCGGCGTCGGTGAGCGCCTGATCCGCACCGCGCTCGACTATTCCCGTAACTGGCTGGGGATTACGCGTATGGAGCTGGAGGTGTTTCACGACAACGAACGGGCGCTGCGGCTCTATGAGCGGCTGGGCTTTGAGCGTGAAGGGGTGATGCGGCAGGCTGCCCTGCGCGACGGTCAACTGCGCGATGTGGTGATGATGGCGAAACTGCTGCACGAGAAGTGATAACCGGAGCGGCAGCGCTGCCGCTCCGCTTTTCATTACGGAGTTTTATTGCTGTATTGCTGCATGTTCTGCTGCGTTACCAGTTCAAACGGGATCCACTGGTGGGAATCGACTTTTTCCCCTTTGATCATCTGCTGCGCCACCTCGACCGATTTTTTGCCCTGACCCACAGCATCCTGGAACACGGTGACGGCCAGTTTGCCGCTTGCCAGGGCTTTCAGGCCATCCGGCGTGGCATCAATGCCGCCCACCAGAATGGTTTTCTTCGGTTTCGCCTGGGCAATTGCCATGGTTGCGCCAATCGCCATTTCGTCGTTGTTGGCGGCGACAATATCGATCTCTTCCCCGTTCGACAGCCAGTTGAGCATTAAATCCATGCCCTCATTACGCGAATAGTTGGCGGTCTGCTTCAGCACCACTTTCATGTCGGGATACTTTGCCACCACCTGCTCGACATCTTTGGTGCGCTGCAGCGCACCCGCATCGCTGAGGTTACCGATGATAATGGCGACCTTGCCACGATAACCCGCCTGCTTCGCCAGCGCTTCCATCTGCAACGTGCCCGATTCGCGTTCGTCAGAGCCGACAAACACCACGCCCGGCGGCAGGGTTTTATCGCCCGGCGTGCGGTTAACGTAGACCAGCGGAATGTGAGCCTGCTGCGCCAGCCTGGTCAGGGCAGGGGTGCTGGCGGAGTCGACCGGATCGACGATAATCGCGTCCACCCCGGAACTGATAAAGCTCTGCACCTGATCGGTCTGACGGCCCACGTCGCCGCGTGCATCTTCGAACTGCGCATCCAGTTGATGCGCTTTGGCCTCTTTCTCGATCGACTGGCGGATAATGGTCAGAAAGTTCTGGTCGAAATAGGCCATTGAGACGCCAATCTTCTCTGCCAGCGCCGACGTGGAAAGAGAGAGCAGACAGAGTATTGCCCATGCACGTTTTTTCATTGCAGACTCCCGAGGTTAACTGAGTGGAATATATTTTTCATTTATTATAAAAATGGACAAAGATTATCATTTGCAGCTTATGAACTGTCGCCGGGTTTGACAACCGGCCCTTTTCACTCTTGCTAGCGCCGCCACACTTTGCCGTAAAAACGCCGCGTCATAGCTGGCCGCGCCGATGAAATCCTCGACGTGGCGCACACTCTGCGGCAGGCAGTCGCGGCTTTTTGCGCTTTTGTGCAGCATCGCACTGGCCTTTGTGGTGGTTGTCAGAAAACCGCTGAATCGGGCCTGACGATCTCAACATCCGCACAATGATCCATCGTTAGCCTCCTATCTATATTTCCTTAAGCGGGAAATCTCAGCGTTATTCCTGAAAAAAACCTCGTGGCGCAACCTGCCGCTTTTTAAGGAATTCAGCTCATGCTTAAAGACCAAACGACTCACCGGACGTCTCATGTACGCATCTGGATCCTCTGCCTGATCCTCTTTTTGTCGGTCGTGGCTTATGCTGACCGTTCGATCCTCTCGATCTCCGGATCGGCGATCAAAGAGGAGTTCGGCCTGTCAGCTATCCAGTTGGGATTGATCCTCTCTGCCTTCAGCTGGGCCTACGTTATCGGTCAGATCCCCGGCGGGCTGTTTCTTGACCGCTTCGGGGCTAAAAAAGTGTATGGCGTCACGCTGGCGCTCTGGTCAGTCTCGACGCTGGCGATGGGATTCGTTGGTGAGTTCTCCAGCGGCATGACCGGCGCGCTGATGCTGATGTTTGGTCTGCGCTTTATGCTGGGATTGATCGAGGCACCCAGCTTTCCCGCCAATGCGCGCGTGGTGATTATGTGGTTCCCTGGCGCAGAGCGGGGACGGGCTTCATCGCTGTTCAGCTCGGCGCAATATTTTGCCGTCGCCATCTTCTCGCCGCTGTCAGGCTGGCTGGTGTCGCGCTTTGGCTGGGAGTGGCCGTTCTTTGTGCTGGGCGGCATCGGCCTGCTGGCGGTGTTTGTCTGGGCTGCCTGGATGCGCGAGCCGCGCAATCACCCTGGCGTGTCAGAGAGTGAACTGCGCCACATCGTCGACGGTGGTGCGCTGGTGGATATCGACTCGGCGCAGACGCTGAAAGCGCGGCCACC
Source organism: Pantoea sp. CFSAN033090 (assembly GCF_001264395.1). NCBI lineage: Bacteria > Pseudomonadati > Pseudomonadota > Gammaproteobacteria > Enterobacterales > Erwiniaceae > Pantoea > Pantoea sp. CFSAN033090. Next base: position 51,253 of record NZ_LGYX01000003.1, read on the forward strand.
GGTCAGTAAAGCGATGTTCAGAAAGCTGCTCACTAATCGCATGCTCTGGTGCGCCTATCTCGGTCAGTACTGCATCATCGCGCTCAGCTACTTCTTTATTACCTGGTTTCCGATCTATCTGGTGCAGGCGCGCGGCATGAACATCATGGAGGCGGGCTTCGCCACCGTTGCTCCGGCGCTGTTTGGTTTTCTGGGCGGGATCAGCGGCGGCTACCTGTCAGACAAGTTAATCGCTCGGGGCTGGAGCGTCTCCTGGGCGCGTAAAACGCCCTATATCGTCGGCATGCTGATGGCGTCCAGTCTGGTGCTGGCGGCGATCATTCCGGGCAATAGCGGCATTATCGCCATTATGTCCTTCGCCTTTTTCGGTAAAGGCATAGCGGCCGGGGCAGGCACCTGGACGGTGATCAGCGACACCGCACCCAAAGAGGCGGTGGGCCTGGCAGGTTCCATTTTTAACGGCATCGGCAATATTGCCGGTTTCACCACGCCGCTGCTGTTCGGCATCATCGTCGGTCTGACCGGCAGCTACAGCATCGGGCTGGCGTTTGTGGCGGCACACTGCGTGGTAGCGGCCCTGCTGTTCCTGCTGGTGATGGGGCCGATTGAACGCGTTGGTGAAGAGAGCGATCGCCCGGCATCCTATAACAATCAGGAGAAAGAAGATGGCATTAAAGCAATGTAATGTGCTGATCAGAGGGAAATTCCTGCCACCGCAGCTGATAGAGAACATTGAAAAGACGTTCACCGCGTTCCGGCTGTGGGAGGCGGAAGATGAGGCAGCCTTTCTGGCTGAGCAGGGCGCAGATATCGACATGCTGGTCACCAGCGGCAACGCGGTGATGGGCGCACCGGCCGCGCTGATCGCCGCGCTGCCAAACCTGAAAGCGATCTGTAGTAACGGCGTCGGTTATGACTGCATCGATACGGAAGCCGCCCGGTCGCGCGGCATTGTGGTGACCAACACGCCGGAGGTGCTCAATGATTGTGTCGCCGATCTGGGGATGGCGCTGCTGCTGGATGTGGCGCGCCGCATCAGCGAGGCCGATCGCTTCACACGCGCCGGTCACTGGACGCAGGGCCGCTTTCCGCTGAGCAGCAAAATCGGTGGCAAGGTGTGCGGAATCGTCGGGCTGGGCAATATCGGTCAGGCGGTGGCAAGGCGCGCGCAGGCGTTTGATATGGCGATTCACTATTACAACCCGCGTTCACGCCCCGATGTGCCCTACACCCGTCATGAGAGCCTGGTGGCGCTGGCGCAGCAGGCCGATTTTCTGGTGCTGACCCTGCCGGGCGGTGCCGCGACGCGCCACATTATCAATGCGGAAGTACTGCAGGCGCTGGGACCGCAGGGCTATCTGATTAACATTGCGCGCGGCAGCGTGGTGGATCAGCAGTCGCTGGTGGATGCGCTGGAAACCGGGCAGATCGCCGGTGCCGGGCTGGATGTGTTTGAACAGGAGCCGCAGGTGCCTGACGCACTGCGCCAGCGCGACAATGTGGTGATCACGCCGCATATCGCCAGCAGCACCCGCGAAACCATGGCGGCGATGGCTGACCTGGTCTTTGAGAATATGCTGGCGTTTGCCCGTGGTGAGCCGGTGCTGACCCGGGTAGTGTAACCACAGCGGCGCCTTAACCCCCTGCTGAAACGGGGGCGAGGCAGGACGCCTCTCCTCTGACCACTCACCAGACCCTCACCTTCGCACAAAACAGCCTGAAGAAAATTTGTCCGGCTGCCGATATCACCTTACCACCCGCTGATATTAAAGAGTGATAGCGTGATAAAGCTGATTACCATTGATGAATTGCGCCCAGGGATGTTTATCCACAAGCTGGAGGTCTGGTGGATAAAAGACCAGCGCATTCATAATGAGATGCTGATCACCGATCCCCGACAAATCGCCATGCTTCGCACTGAAGGGATCCGCCAGCTCTGGATCGACCTCGATCGATCGGTGCAGGCGCCGATCGCCTCCACGGTCGCGAAGAGAACCATTGGCCGCACCCCGTTTTTCCAGGAACTGGATCAGGCACAGCAGATCTTTTTGCAGGGCAAACCGAAAGTGCTGGCGATGTTCAACGAAGCGCGGCTGGGTAACGGCCTGAAGCTCGATTATATGATGGATCTGGTGGATGAAATCGCCGGATCGATCACGCGTGAACCCTCTGCCATGCTGAGCGTGGCGCGACTGAAAAATCATGATGACTACACCTACCTGCACTCCATGGCGGTCTGCGGGCTGATGATTGCGCTGGGTAAAAAACTTGGACTGGATGAGCAGGAGCTGCGTCGGGTGGGCATGGGCGGTTTACTGCATGATGTCGGCAAAGCGGCCGTGCCGCTGGCGATCCTGAACAAAGCGGGCAAGTTGACTGAAGAGGAGTTCAGGGTGATGCGTGAGCATCCGGTGGTCGGTGCGCAGATGCTGATAGAAGCCGACGCCGATGACGATCTGCTCGATATCACCCTGCATCATCATGAAAAATATGATGGCAGCGGCTATCCGCACCGCCTGAAAGGCGAGGCGATTTCGCTCTACGCCCGCATGGCGGCGGTGTGCGATGTCTATGATGCCGTCACTTCGACCCGCTCCTATCGCAACGGCTGGACACCCGCCGAGGCGATGCACCAGATGCTGAGCTGGCGCGGCCATTTCGACCCTGGCTTGCTGCACACCTTCGTACGGACCATCGGCATCTATCCGGTGGGATCGCTGGTGCGTCTGGCCTCCGGCCGGGTGGCGCTGGTGGTGAAAGCGGGCGAAAAATCGCTGATGCGTCCCTGCGTGCATGTCTTCTGGTCGCTGCACGCCCAGCGTGAAGTGAAACCGGAAGAGCTCGACCTCGGCGACAGCTTCTGCACCGACAGCATTGTGGGCGCAGAGGACAGCACGCTGTGGGGTAACGTCGATCTCAATCGTATCTGGGCGCTGGAAGTCGCCTGATTTTTCGCCATTTTTACACTATTTTTACGCCCGCCCGCTGCATTTTAACCCCTTCTTTATACGCCTCCGCGCAAGCTAAGCCATAAATCCAATCCTCTGGAGGTTCCTGTGAGCGTGGGCGTAATAACCGGCATTGTGCTGGTGGTGTTGTTACTGGGCTATCTGATCTATGCCCTGTTAAATGCGGAGGCCTTCTGATGGCGGCCAATGCTTTTTTACTCATCGCATTCTATCTGCTACTGCTGATGGTGCTGGCGCAGCCGCTCGGACGGGGTCTGGCGTCGTTAGTGGCTGACAAGCCGGTGTTTACCCGCCTGGAAGCGCCGCTGTGGCGACTGCTGGGCGCACAACAATCGGACATGCGCTGGCCGCACTACCTGCTGGCGATTCTGCTGTTTAATGCGCTGGGTTTCGTGGTGCTGCTGGCAATATTGCTGATGCAGGGCGCGCTGCCACTGAATCCGCAGCAGCTGCCTGGCCTGAGCTGGCATCTGGCGCTTAACACCGCCGTGAGCTTCGTCACCAACACCAACTGGCAATCCTACAGCGGCGAAAGCACCCTGAGCTATTTCAGTCAGATGGTGGGCCTGACGGTGCAGAATTTCCTCTCAGCCGCGACCGGTATCGCCGTGGCGTTTGCATTGATCCGTGGCTTCGCTAATCGCAGCTCTGCGACCCTGGGTAACGCCTGGCGCGACCTGACGCGCATCACGCTCTATGTCTTACTGCCTATCAGCCTGCTGATGGCGCTGTTCTTTGTCAGCCAGGGCAGCATCCAGAACTTCGCGCCTTATCACAGTTTCTCCACGCTGGAAGGCGTGCAGCAGACGCTGTCGATGGGGCCGGTGGCGTCGCAGGAAGCGATCAAAATGCTGGGCACCAACGGTGGCGGCTTCTTTAACGCCAACTCCTCCCATCCATTTGAAAACCCAACGGTGCTGACTAACCTGGTGCAGATGCTGAGCATCTTCCTGATCCCGGCGGCGCTCTGCTTCGCGTTTGGCGAAAGCGTGCGTGACCGTCGTCAGGGCCACATGCTGCTGTGGGCGATGACGCTGATGTTTGTGGCGGCGGTATCGGTCGTCATGTGGGCCGAACTGCAGGGCAACCCGCACTTCCTTCAACTGGGTGCTGACAGCGCCATCAACATGGAAGGTAAAGAGACGCGCTTTGGCATTCTTAACAGCAGCCTGTTCGCGGTTATCACCACTGCCGCCTCCTGCGGTGCGGTGAATGCCATGCACGACTCCTTTACTGCGCTGGGTGGCATGGTGCCGATGTGGCTGATGCAGCTGGGCGAAGTGGTGTTTGGCGGCGTCGGTGCCGGTCTCTACGGCATGCTGCTGTTTGTGCTGCTGGCGGTGTTTATCGCCGGGCTGATGATCGGTCGTACCCCGGAATTCCTCGGTAAAAAAATCGACGTCTGGGAGATGAAAATGACCGCGCTGGCGATTCTGGTCACACCGGCGCTGGTGCTGATCGGTACCGCACTGGCGATGATGACCGACGCCGGACGCAGTGCCATGGCCAATCCCGGCATTCACGGCTTCAGCGAAGTGCTCTACGCGGTCTCCTCGGCGGCTAACAACAACGGCAGCGCCTTTGCCGGACTGAGTGCTAACACGCCGTTCTGGAACCTGCTACTGGCTGCCTGCATGCTGCTGGGCCGCTTCGGCATCATCATTCCGGTGATGGCGATTGCCGGTGCGATGGCGGTGAAAAAAGTGCAGCCGGTGGGTAACGGCACGCTGCCAACCCACGGTCCGCTGTTTATCGGACTGCTGATTGGCACGGTGCTGCTGGTGGGTGCACTGACCTTTATTCCTGCTCTGGCGCTGGGCCCGGTGGCTGAGCATCTGCAACTTGTTCAGGGACAATCCTCATGAGTCGTCAACAACAGGCGTTATTTGACGCAGCATTGCTGCGTACCTCGGCCTGGGATGCAGTGAAAAAGCTCGATCCCCGGGTGCAGTTCCGTAACCCGGTGATGTTTGTAGTCTACCTCGGCAGCATTCTGACCTCGCTGCTGGCGCTGGCGATGCTGACCGGCCGGATCAGCGGCAGCGCCAGCTTTACCGGGGCGATCGCGGTCTGGCTCTGGTTCACCGTGCTGTTCGCCAACCTGGCGGAGGCGCTGGCAGAAGGGCGCAGTAAGGCCCAGGCCAGCAGCCTGAAAGGGGTGAAAAAGACCAGCTTTGCCAAAAAACTCTCAGCGGCGCGCTATGGCGCCGAGTGGCAGCAGGTCAGTGCCGATGAGCTGCGCAAAGGCGATGCCGTGCTGGTGGAAGCGGGCGACATCATCCCCTGCGACGGTGAAGTGATGGAAGGCGGTGCCTCGGTGGATGAGAGCGCCATTACCGGTGAGTCCGCACCGGTGATCCGCGAGTCGGGCGGTGACTTCGCCTCCGTCACCGGCGGGACCCGCATTCTCTCTGACTGGCTGGTGATCACCTGTAGCGCCAACCCGGGCGAAACCTTCCTTGACCGGATGATCGCCATGGTGGAAGGCGCGAAACGCCGTAAAACCCCGAATGAGATCGCTCTGACCATCCTGCTGGTGTCACTGACCATCGTGTTCCTGCTGGCGACCGTGACACTCTGGCCGTTCTCGGCATGGGGCGGAACGCCGGTCAGCATCACGGTACTGGTGGCGCTGCTGGTCTGTCTGATCCCGACCACCATCGGCGGCTTACTGTCGGCGATTGGCGTGGCGGGGATGAGCCGGATGCTGGGTGCTAACGTCATTGCGACCAGCGGGCGTGCGGTGGAAGCCGCCGGCGATGTGGATGTGCTGATGCTGGACAAAACCGGCACCATCACGCTGGGTAACCGTCAGGCGACCCAGTTCCTGCCCGCGCCGGGCGTCAGCGAAGAGCAGCTGGCCGACGCCGCACAGCTCGCCTCGCTGGCCGATGAGACGCCGGAAGGGCGCAGCATCGTGGTGCTGGCAAAACAGCGATTTAATCTGCGTGAGCGCGATCTCAGCAGCATGGGTGCCAGCTTTATTCCGTTTTCTGCGCAGACCCGCATGAGCGGCGTAAACGTGCAGGATCGACTGATCCGCAAAGGCGCGGTCGATGCGGTACGACGCCACATCGAAGCGAACCATGGCCGTTTCCCGGCCGAGGTCAATGCGCAGGTGGAAGAGGTGGCACGCAGTGGCGGTACGCCGCTGGTGGTGTCAGAGGGCGCGAACGTGCTGGGCGTGGTGGCGCTGAAAGATATCGTCAAAGGCGGCATCAAAGAGCGCTTTGCCGAACTGCGCAAAATGGGTATCAAAACGGTGATGATCACCGGCGATAACCCGCTGACGGCCGCAGCGATTGCTGCGGAAGCGGGCGTGGATGACTTCCTGTCAGAGGCCACGCCGGAAGCCAAGCTGGCGCTGATCCGCCAGTATCAGGCGGAAGGACGTTTAGTGGCGATGACCGGCGACGGCACCAACGATGCGCCAGCACTGGCGCAGGCGGATGTGGCGGTAGCGATGAACTCCGGTACCCAGGCGGCGAAAGAGGCGGGCAACATGGTCGATCTCGACTCGAACCCGACCAAGCTGCTTGAAGTGGTGCACATTGGTAAACAAATGCTGATGACGCGCGGTTCGCTGACCACCTTCAGTATCGCCAACGACGTGGCGAAATACTTCGCCATCATTCCGGCGGCGTTTGCGGCGACCTATCCGCAGCTCAACATGCTTAACGTGATGCACCTGCACTCGCCAGCCAGTGCGATTCTGTCGGCGGTGATCTTTAACGCTCTGGTGATTGTCTTCCTGATCCCGCTGGCCCTGAAAGGCGTCAGCTACCGCCCACTGAGCGCTGCTGCGCTGCTGCGCCGCAACCTGCTGATTTACGGTCTGGGTGGCCTGCTGGTGCCGTTTGTCGGCATCAAAGCGATCGATCTGCTGTTAGTGTTTTCAGGCATGGCCTGAGGAGAGAAAAATGAGTCAGTTACGTCCGGCAATTTTACTGTTGTTGCTGCTTACGCTTGTTACCGGCGTGGTTTATCCTTTGCTCACCACCGGTCTGGCGCAGTGGCTGTTTCCGTCCCAGTCCAGCGGCTCGCTGCTGGAGAAGGATGGCGTGGCGCGCGGGTCGGCGCTGATTGGCCAGAACTTTACCCAGCCCAACTATTTCTGGGGCCGCCCTTCAGCCAGTGGTGATAAACCTTATAATCCGCTGGCCTCAGGGGGCAGCAATCTGGCCGCCAGCAACCCGGCGCTGGACAAAGCGGTAGCCGATCGCGTCGCTGCGCTGCGGGCCGCGAATCCGCAGGCACTGGCTGCCGTCCCGGTTGAACTGGTCACCGCGTCAGCCAGCGGGCTTGACCCGGATATTTCGCCACAGGCCGCCCTTTGGCAGGCACCGCGTATCGCCGCCAGCCGCCAGTTGCCGTTGCCGCAGGTCGAGGCGCTGATTGATAAGATGACGCATCGTCCGCTGCTGCCATTCCTCGGCACCCCGACCCTCAATGTGTTGCAGCTGAATATGGCGCTCAACGAACTGTAATGGTGTAAAGGAAGCGATGAACCACGAACCCCAGCGTCCCGATCCCGACGCGCTACTGCAGGCTAATCGCGAAAGTCATCGCGGGCAGCTGAAAATTTACTTTGGTGCCTGTGCGGGCGTGGGTAAAACCTATGCCATGCTGCAGGAGGCACAGCGGCTGCGCGCGCAGGGTCTGGATGTCTTAATCGGCGTGGTAGAGACCCATGACCGGCCGGAAACCGCGCAGCTGCTGACAGGGTTAACTCTGCTGCCGCGTCGCGCAACCGGCCGCTCGCGTCATGCGGAGTTTGATCTCGATGCCGCGCTGGCTCGCCATCCGGCGGTGATCCTGATGGATGAGCTGGCGCACACCAACGTGCAGGGCTCGCGCCATCCCAAGCGCTGGCAGGATATTGAGGAGCTGCTGGAAGCGGGCATCGATGTACTGACCACCGTCAACGTACAGCATCTTGAGAGCCTCAATGATGTGGTAGGCGGCGTCACCGGCATTCAGGTGCGCGAAACCGTGCCCGATCCCTTTTTCGACAGCGCCGACGAAGTGGTGCTGGTCGATCTGCCGCCCGACGATCTGCGGCAGCGGCTTAAAGAGGGCAAAGTCTACATTGGCGACCGCGCGGAACGCGCCATCGAAAACTTTTTCCGCAAAGGTAACCTGTTCGCCCTGCGTGAGCTGGCCCTGCGTCGTACCGCCGATCGGGTGGATGATCAGATGCGCGCCTGGCGCGATCAGCAGGGACGGGAGCGCGTCTGGCACACCCGCGACGCCATTCTGCTCTGCATTGGCGACGACAGCGGCAGTGAAAAGCTGGTGCGCACCGCCGCCCGACTGGCGGCGCGGCTTGGCAGTGAATGGCACGCGGTCTATGTCGAAACGCCCCGGCTGCACCGGCTGCCGGAAGCGCGGCGACGGGCGATTCTCCGTACGTTACAGCTGGCGCAGGAGCTGGGCGCGGAAACCGCGACTCTCTCTGAGCCCGATGAAGCCGAAGCGGTACTGGGTTACGCCCGCGCGCACAATCTGGGCAAAATTGTCACCGGTCGTCGCCCGCTGCGGCGCTGGCGGCGTGACAGCTTTGCCGAACGGCTCGGCCAGCTGGGGCCGGATCTCGATCTGCTGGTGGTGGCGCTGGATGAGCCGCTGAAGGATGCGCCGCATCCGCTGCCGGATGGCCGCGTCACCAGCGAAAAATGGCGTATTCAGCTGCGCGGCGTAATGATGGCGCTGGTGCTCTGTATCCTTGTAACCGCCGCCGGGCAGTCGGTACTGATCGGTTTCGATCCCGCCAACTGTGTGATGATCTATCTGCTGGCGGTGGTGATCGTGGCGCTGCGCTATGGCCGCTGGCCGTCGGTGATCGCCACGGTGATGAATATCGTCGCCTTTGACCTCTTCTTTGTTGCCCCCACCGGCACAGTGGCGGTCTCCGATCTGCAATATCTGGTGACCTTTGGCGTGATGCTGGCGGTGGGCGTAATCGTCGGCAATCTCACGGCAGGCGTGCGTTATCAGGCGCGGGTGGCGCGCTACCGCGAGCAGCGGGCGCGCCAGCTCTATGAGATGGCGAAATCGCTGGGCAGTGCGTTAACGCCGCAGGATATCGCCGCCACCAGCCAGCGGGTGCTGGATGCCACGTTACAGGCGCGCTGCCTGCTGCTGCTGCCGGATGAGCAGGGCGAACTGCAACCGGTGGGCGATGCGTTACCGGCCAGCGAGCCGGATCGCGCGATTGCTAAATGGAGTTACAGCAAAGGCCAGCCTGCGGGTGCGGGCACCGATACCTTACCGGCGGTGCCTTATCAGATCCTGCCGCTGAAAAGTGGCGCGCACTGCCGGGGTTTGCTGGTGGTGGAGCCGCAGAACCTGCGTCAGCTGATGATCCCCGAGCAGCAGCGGCTGGTGGAAACCTTTACGGTGCTGATTGCGAACGCACTGGAACGGATGGCGCTGTCGCATAGCGAGGCGGCGTCCCGGCTCTCGGCGGAGCGTGAACAGCTGCGCAATGCGCTGCTGTCGGCGCTGTCCCACGACCTGCGCACCCCACTGACCGTGCTGTTTGGTCAGGCGGAAATGCTGATGCTCGACCTGGCCAGCGACAACTCAAAATATGTGCCGCAGGCCAGTCAGATCCGCGAGCAGACGCTGAGCACCATCCGGCTGGTGAGCAACATGCTGGATATGGCGCGCATTCAGTCGGGCGGCCTCAACCTGCGTGAGGAGTGGCTGGCGCTGGAAGAGGTGGTCGGCGGGGCGCTGAGCAGCATGGCACCATCACTGAAAGGGCATGAGGTCCGGCTCGATCTGCCGGACGACATCGTGCTGATCAAAGGCGACAGCACGCTGCTGGAGCGGGTCTTCACCAACCTGATTGAGAACAGCCTGAAGTATGCCGGTAACAGCGCACCACGCGGCATTCGCGCCTGGCGTGCGGCGTCACGGCTGGAGATCTCGGTCTGGGATAGCGGACCGGGCATTGCCGAAGACGATTTAAGCCGGATATTCGATAAATTCTGGCGGGGCGACAAAGAGTCGGCGGTGCCGGGCGTCGGGCTGGGTCTGGCAATCTGTAAAACCATTATCGAGAGCCACGGCGGACAGATCTGGGCAGAGAACAGGGCCGAAGGGGGCGCGGCATTTCGTCTCTCGCTGCCGCTGCCGCCGGTCCCTGAAATTTCTGACGAAGGGCTGAAATAACTTCACAGTTGATCGGTTATACTCCCGGACCTGTTTGATTATTCGTGGGATTGTATGGAACGTTTTACCGAAAACCTGATGTATGCATCGCGCTGGTTGCTGGCCCCGGTTTACATTGGACTTTCGCTGGGATTGCTGGCGCTGACCATTAAATTTTTCCAGGAAATTTTCCACCTGCTGCCCAACATTTTCAGCATTGCGGAAAACGATCTGATCCTGCTGCTGCTGTCGCTGGTGGATATGACGCTGGTTGGCGGCCTGCTGGTGATGGTGATGCTGTCAGGTTATGAGAATTTCATCTCTAAGCTCGATATCGACGAAGATAAAGAGAAGCTGAGCTGGCTGGGCAAGATGGACTCCGGCTCGCTGAAAAACAAAGTCGCTGCCTCCATTGTCGCCATCTCCTCGATCCACCTGCTGCGGGTGTTTATGGAAGCGCGCAACGTCGAAAACGACAAGCTGATGTGGTACGTGATTATCCACCTGACCTTTGTGCTCTCCGCCTTTGTGATGGGCTGGCTGGATCAGATGTCGCGCAGCGATAAAAAACCGAAGTAACCTCTCTGGCGGCCCGCTGAGGCGGGCGCCTGCTTTACCCTTTCCGCTCTGTTCCCCCTGAACGACCCGCTGGCTGTGAGGCCGGACGCGTGCCCGCCAGCTGCGGCATCACCTCTTTGATCATGGCAAAAAAGTGTTGCAGCCTGGCCGGGTAGTAACTCGCCCAGGGATAGGTCAGCCACACCGGCAGCGGCGGTGCCTGCCACGCAGGCATCAGCTGAACCAGGCCGCCATCCGCCAGATCTTCCTGCACCGCCCAGGACGAGACGATCGCGGCTCCCATCCCCGCCAGTGCCGCTTTGCGCACCGCATATAAACTGTCGCTGCTCAGCCGGGGCGTAATAGCCAGGTTTACCGGCTGGCCGTCGTCAATCTTCTGCAACACCACTTCGTTACGGTAAAAACTGGTCAGTGCCAGCCACGGCAGATCGCGCAGCTGTTCAACCCGCTCTATCGGCGGCTGCTGCGCCAGCAGGTGCGGGGCGGCCACCACAATACGCGGCACTTCTGCCAGCAGTATCGCCACTACCGAAGGATCGGTTGGCGCACCGACCTGAATGGCGCAGTCCACATTCTCCGCCATAAAGTCGGGCGTGCGATCATTCAGCATCCACTCAATATTGAGCCGCGGGTAGCGGTGCAGATAGTCCACCAGCGGGGCGATCAGCTGATCCTGGCCAAAGGCGTGCGGGGCGCGAACCCGCAGCGTACCCACCGGGTCATCGCTGGCCCCGGTCAGCTCATCTTCCAGCGCATGCCAGGTCGCCAGCAGCTGCCGCGCCTGGGCGTAGCAGCGCTCGCCATCATCGGTAAGCTTCAGTGCATGGGTGGTGCGCAGGATAAGCTTGAGGCCCAGCCGCTGCTCCAGGCTCTGCAATCGGCGGCTGACGGTGGGTTGTGTCGTGCCGAGCTGCGCGGCGGCGGCGGATAAGCTGCCGCTCTCCACAATACGGATAAAAGTCTGCATCAGATCGATGCGATCGCTGCTGTTAGGATTGTTCATACGCACCACGTATAACGGTTTTGCCTGATGTCAGTCTACCGCGTATAACCGCAATGCGCTTTAATGGCAGGACGAAATGATGAGGATTACAGCATGTCAGCCATACAGACCCAGACTCAAAATGAACCGCTCTCTGCGCCGCTGGTGTTTACTCTGGCCGCCGGTGCCGGACTCAGCGTCGCGTCGATCTACTACAGCCAGCCGATGCTGGATATCATCAGCAAGCAGTTTAACGCCGGCATCGGCGCGGTCGGCATGGTGCCGATGCTGACCCAGGCGGGCTATGCGCTGGGCATCCTGCTGCTGGCTCCGCTGGGCGATCGCCATGACCGGCGCACCATTATCTTTATCAAAGGCTTAATGCTGGTGGCGGCGCTGCTGCTGTGTGGTTTTTCCGGTGGACTCAGCGCGCTGCTGATTGCCAGTTTTATCACCGGCCTGACCGCCACCGTGGCGCAGGATATTGTGCCCGCTTCGGCGGCGCTGGCGCCGGAACGCAGTCGGGGTAAAACAGTCGGCACGGTGATGACCGGGCTGCTGGTGGGCATCCTGCTGTCGCGGGTGGTCAGCGGGGTGGTGGCAGAGTATTTCGGCTGGCGCACCATGTATATGATTGCTGCGCTGGCGGTGCTGCTGATTACGCTCACGCTGTGGCGGGTACTGCCGCGTTTCGCGCCAGGCACCTCGGTGAGCTATCCGCGCCTGTTGCTGTCGCTGGTTCACCTGTGGCGTCACCATCAGACGCTGCGTCGTGCCGCACTGGCTCAGGGGCTGTTGTCAGTGGGCTTTAGCGCCTTCTGGTCGACGCTGGCGTTAATGCTCAGCGACCGCTTTCATCTGGACAGTGCCGTGGCCGGGGCGTTTGGTTTAGCCGGTGCGGCGGGTGCCATGGCGGCACCGTTGGCGGGCAGTTTTGCTGACCGCATCGGTCCGGCAAGGGTCACGCAGGCTGGCGCCGCGCTGGTAACGATCTCCTTTGCGCTGATGTTTCTGCTGCCGCTACTGCCAATGCCAGCCCAGCTGGCGCTGATTGTCCTCTGCACCATCGGCTTCGATTTAGGGGTGCAGGCCACGCTGGTGGCGCATCAGACGCTGGTCTATGGCCTGGCGCCGGAAGCACGCAGTCGCCTGAATGCGCTGCTGTTTACCGTGGTGTTTATCGGTATGGCCACCGGTGCGGCGCTGGGAAGTCTGGCGCTGGCACACTGGGGCTGGAATGGCGTGGTTGCGCTCTCGACCTTAGCCGGTGCCGCCGCGCTGGCGGTCCGCTTCGCCAGTCGACACCTGAAAAACTGACACCTCGCCCGTCAAAAAATGTGCCAGGCTTATTCATAAACCCGAAATAATCTGGAGTGTTATGAACTTTTTAGCCTGGACAGCAGCGACGGGCGGCCTTCTGCTGCTGATGTCGCTGGCTTCCGGTTGGATTCACCGGGGGCCAGTCACCTCATTTGGTCTGTTCCTTATCGCGGGCATTCTGTGCGGCCCGTGGGGATTTGATGTTATCCACATCGATATTGTTACCCATTCCGAAGCCGTGGCGCACATCACTGAAATCACCATGGCTGCCTCGCTGTTCATCACCGGCCTCAAGCTGCGTCAGCCGCTGCAAAATAACTGCTGGCACACCGGGCTGAAACTGGCTTTTCCCGCCATGCTGCTGACCGTGGCCGCGATGACCCTGCTGTCGCACTTCCTGGTGGGATTAGACTGGCCGATTGCACTGGCGTTTGGTGCCATTGTCGCGCCAACCGATCCGGTGCTGGCGAGCTTAATCTCGGTCAACGATGCGCAGGATGATGACTCGCTGCGCGTGGCAATCTCAAGCGAAGCGGGTATGAATGATGGTTCCGCGCTGCCGTTGCTGATGCTGGCGCTGCTGCTGTTTAATGGCGAAAGCCTGAGCGTGGCGATGCTGGGGCACTGGGGTGCGGTCGAGGTGCTCTGGGCAATTGGCGGCGGTCTGATCATCGGTTTTGTGCTGGGGCAGTTGATAGGCCTGCTGGCGACCCGACTGCGCAATGCCAATGGCGACGTGGCGCCCAATGATTTCCTGGCGCTGGCGCTGATTGCGCTGAGTTATTCACTGGTGGAGTGGCTGGGTGCCTCCGGCTTCCTGGCTGCCTTCGCCGCCGGGCTGGGATTACGCCGTGCTGAGATGGGCGTATTCCGTCGCCATCAGCCGGACGATCTCTCTGACGACGAGCGCGTGCTGCCCTCTGAAGCACTGGTGAACCCTAACAAACGCCTGGCGCATCAGGGCGACAACAATATGGTGAAGTCGATAGGGTTTGTAGTAGGCGACGCCCTCTCTTTTGGCGATACTATTGAACGTTTACTGGCGGCTGGCATGATGGTGGTGCTGGGCGTCACACTGGCGCAGCACTGGAACATCTACGGCGTGCTGATTGGCCTGGTGCTGTTTGTGGTGGTGCGGCCACTGGCCGTCTGGCTGGTGACGCTGCGCGCCGGACTGCCGCTGGGGCAGCGTCTGCTGATTGGCTGGCTGGGCATCCGCGGGATTGGCAGTCTGAACTACATCGCCTATGCCTGGACGCACGGTATGGAAGGCCCGCAGATGGAAATTATGACCAATATGGCGTTAACGCTGGTGGTCTGCAGCGTGGTGGTCCACGGCACCACCGTGTCGCCGCTGCTGAACTGGCGTCAGAAACGCCTTGAAGCCCTTCAGCGTAAGGTTTAACCCGAACTAACAGGAGTTAAGAATGAAAGTAACTCAGATAGTGCTGCTGAGCATCCTCGCCACCGGCAGCGCGCTGGCGGCGGACGAGGCTGACACTGAGCAGAATGTTTATGCCAGTCAGCTGTGCCACATTGTCAGCGGCGAGAAAAAGGTCGCCAGTGCGGATCAGTATGTCGAACAGATGAAGTCCACCGTGGCGCGCAGTCAGTCGTCATCGGCGATGAATCAGCCCGAGTTCGATGAAGAGTCCGCGCGTGAAGTGGCCAGTGCCTGGCTGCAGCTGGGAGATGATGAGCGTGCCAAACTGCGCGTTAACGAACAGCAGTGTGAGCAGGCCGTGATGGCGCAGTTCCAGCAGGAAGATTAACCGCATCGGATTAAATAAAAACGCGCCTGCCGGGCTAATACTGATCAGTTAAGATTAAATTTGTAAAGGCTGTCACGGTCAAACGTGGCAGCTTTTTTTCCGGGCGAGCAAGCCACAGTGCGTGCCTGCGCACCTCTGCTGCTGCCGGGCCGTCCTCGCGCCGCTCACGCGGTACCTTCGGCTTTGACGTCGTGCCGACGAACCGTTCGGGGATCGGCCCTCCCTGGCCGGCCCCGAACTGTCCACGCTTCCCGGCGTGGACTTCTGGCCCACCGTCACGCCTCAGCGCTGTGGATAGCCCTTTCAGCAGCAGAGGCGCTCAGGCCTCCATTCTCGTGCCCTTTTTAACAATACACACTGAAGTTTCAGAGCAGGCTGATGCCGGGCAGGGGCAGGCAATCCGCAGCGCTGAACAGAATGAGTCTGCCAGGAGAGCCCGCAGGACGCGGGCGAAAGGCGGGGCGGCACAGGATGTGCCATCCCCGGCGGTCCGTCAGGCAGAGGAATGGAGTGAAGGAACCGCGCAGCGGCGCGAGGACCGCCAGCCCCTGCCCGGCACCAGACTGCGTTATCACCTGTCACTTAACTGACTGGCATTACGCCTGCCGGGTGCGTTTTTTTATGGCTTTTCAGGGGCCATTGCGTACATAATCGCCAGCCATGGCACCCGACTTGCATCTGTTGATTCTACTGCAGCCTGCCGCAACGGTTTGCTCACTCTTCTGGTATCACATAACAGGCATTATGATTACGCGTCGACGCTTTATTCTCGGCACGGGAGCGCTCGGGCTCTCCATGACCACCGGCAAAATATTTGCCCGCGATGACATTATTCCCCTCTGGCCGGACGATCCGCCCGGCGGCGGCGGCCCATCGGGCCAGTTGCATATTAACAGCACCGGTTCCTGGTCAAATATCGTCAGCCCGGCGATTCAGCGCTTTAAACCGGAAAATCCCAATGGCGAAGCGGTATTAATTGCAGCGGGTGGCGGTTATCGCTGGATCGGCATGGGACGCGAAGCCTGGCCGGTCGCGCGCTGGCTCAATGCCAATGGCTATACCGCCTATGTGCTCAGCTACCGGCTGCCGCATGAGAAGTGGCAGGCGGGGCGGCTGGCACCGCTGCAGGATGCGCAGCGTGCCATCCGGCTGGTGCGATCCTTTGAGCGCAAGGTGCATGTGCTGGGCTTCTCGGCAGGTGGGCATCTGCTGGGAATGGCGGCGGCGCGTCCGGATTTTGAATCCTATCCGGCCATCGATCCGCTGGATGAAGTGGTGCCCAAAGTCGACAGCGTCGGTCTGATCTATCCGGTCATCACCCTGGAAGCGCCTTATCAGCACACCAATACCCATCTGATGATGGTCGGCAAAAATGCCACGCCGCAGGATGAGGCGAACTGGTCAGTGCAGAACTACGTAACCCGGCAATATCCGCCGACGTTTCTGGCGCAGGCCGAGGACGATCACACCTCAAATCCGTTCAACACCGAGCTGATGCGCGATACCTGCCGCCGTAATCGTGTGCCGGTTGAGCTGATTCAGATCAGCAAAGGCGGGCATGGCTTTGGCCTTGGCAAGGCGGGCACGCCAGCGGCGCTATGGGATCAGGCTTATGTTCGCTGGCTGGATCGCGTGAGCTGAGTTGCACTGGCGCGGTGCACGACTGCACCGGGGGATCCGTTCTCCCCCTGCCTGGCGCAAGGTCACCAGATCGAAGGTGACCCTTTGTCCCGGTCCCGGTTAATGCTGCGCCCTCTGCCATCTTAAATCTCCCAATCCAGAGCCAGACCCAACCCCTTAATATTGATATCAGCGGACTATGCTGACAGGTCAGGGCGCATTAATAACTCATTCTTATTTATCACGTTAACGAGGGGGAACGGAGCTAAGGGGCACTCACGCTTATTTCTGACTCTGTATACAATAAGATGACAATCTCTTGCCGTTAGTAGGGTACAAAATAGCTAAATAAGGACGCTTTAATAATTATCTTAATAAACAAACGGATCTGATTAATTCCCGGGCAAAGAACATTCCTATCTCATATCTTTTGCTTCTGTTTTTCCGCCATTACTTTGCTTTTTCCACCGATATATTGCCAGTTGATACAGATCAAAAATTGGCCAGAAATATCAGGTCTTATGGATTATAAAAAAACTAATGAAAGCGTTGAAGCGGGCGTGTTCGGATGACGCAATCGTCTTTCAATCCAAAGCGATTCTTCTTTTAAGCTTTATTTTGGCTGATTCTGCTACAGATGGCCGTGATAAAACCCGTAAGTTTTGAACTAAAATAAAAATCCCACTTTATTGTCTTCGTTAACGTTAGATGATTTCATAACGGCTACGCATAAGATGAGGCAAATCAGACAGCAATCCATCCTGGTCAGTTTATCGGTGGTTTCTGATTTAACTAAGAAATATTTAAGTTTTCTTGCCGGCGATGATAAGCAACAACATCTTATTGCACTCTGTCGGATGAGTATTAAGGTCAGTCTGCTTCTCCGCCAGAACAGACTTATTTATTATTACTTTTTATTAACGATGTGGCGAGGTGGATAGCCAGGATTTTAACACACAACAAAGGGTTATATGCATGACGATCATCGAGGCATCGCTATTACAGACCAGGAACAATGGAAAGGCGTGGCCAGGGCTGATTAAAAAGTGATGTACAAATAATGAAGGGATGTTTTTTAAATACCTGAATAAAAGTTATTATCTTGTTTTCATCATTGTTCTGGAGAACATCATGCTACCGGGTAATGAAGTAAATTTTATTGGCTATCTTATTGAAGAGAACGTGGTTTATTTACACAAGACAAAGCGACTAATTTGTCTGAATGGGTATGGTGAAGATATCATCCTGAGAAAAACCATGTCGCACGTATTAGAGTATCTTTTTGAAAATGCCACTATTGATGTTGTCACGGATTCGGAACTTATGGAGAACGTCTGGGATAAACATGGACTGAGTTCTTCTACGCAGCGGGTCTGGCAGGTTATGTCTAATTTAAAGTCGAAGCTCTTTTTTCTGGGTTAAGTGATGATGTGATCCTGAGAGTTTCGAAGAAAGGCTATCTCCTCAAAAGCGACAGCGTGGAGAGGTTATTTAGCAGTCGTATCACTTCAGGCATTCATTAAGCACAGCGATAAATTCACTAACGATAATCCTGTGGAAATGGACGCCGGGCCTGTGAATATAATCGGTAGTCATTAAATAATTTCATATATAAATGGATTTAATTACTGTCGGTTCGGTTTTTTCGCTGTTAATCAGCCTGGCTCTTGCTGGGTGTTGATAATATGAAGAGAAACGCAGATTTTACATTTCGCGTCAGCGGGCGCATTAATTTTCGTTGAGCGCAGTTGCAGGAAAAAACTGGCCCTGATGACCAGTTTTTCCCAATAGTATTTTGTTCGGGGAATTAACGCATCGTCACAAACTCTTCCGCTGCGGTTGGGTGGATCGCGACAGTGTTATCGAAGTCTTTCTTGGTGGCACCCATTTTCAGTGCCACAGCGAAGCCCTGCAGCATCTCATCCATGCCGAATCCGATACCGTGAATGCCGACAATCTTCTCATCTGCACCCACACAGACCAGCTTCATGCGACACGGCTGACGATGCTGGGTTACCGCAGTGTACATGGCGGTAAATGACGATTTATAAACCTTCACCTGGTCGTCGCCATACTGTTCCCGTGCCTGCGGCTCGGTCAGTCCCACGGTACCAATCGGCGGATGACTGAACACCACCGTCGGAATATTGCTGTAATCCAGATGCTCGTCCGGTTTGTTGTTAAACAGACGCTCAGAGAGACGACGGCCCGCCGCGACCGCAACCGGCGTCAGCTCAACCGCACCGGTGTTGTCGCCCACGGCGTAGATGCCTGACACATTGGTGTTCTGGAATTTATCGACTTTGATATAGCCTTTGTCGTCCAGCGCGACGCCAGCGGCGTCAATATTCAGGGTATCGTTGGCGGGCTCACGGCCAATCGCCCAGACCAGGCAATCCACGGTATATTCGCTGCCGTTTTCCAGCTGCAGCGTCAGGCTACCATCGCCGTTTTTAATCACAGCTTTTGGAATAGATTCGGTATGCAGCGCCGGGCCTTCGCTGTTCATCACTTCGACCAGCGTTTCGGTGAGCAGCGGATCGAAGCTGCGCAGCGGCGCGTGTTTACGGACGAACAGATGCGTTTCTGAACCCAGCGCGTTAACCACGCCAGCCAGCTCAACCGCAATGTAGCCTGCGCCAATGACCGCAGTGCGTTTTGGCAGCGCGTCCAGCTCAAAGAAACCGTCGGAATCAATGCCGTACTCTGCACCCGGAATAGAAGGGTGGACCGGACGACCGCCGGTGGCGATCAGAATATGGTTAGCGGTGATAATCTCGCCGTTGACTTCAACGCTGTGCGCATCGACAAAGCGGGCAAAGCCTTTGATCACTTCGACTTTGTTTTTACCCAGCACGTTGTCATAGGAGTTGTGGATGCGATCGATGTAGGCGCTGCGGTTTTTCACCAGTGTGGCCCAGTCGAAGCGATTCACGGTGGTGTCGAAGCCATAATCCGGTCCGTAGAGATGGATCGCTTCGGCGATTTGCGCGGCATGCCACATGATTTTCTTCGGCACGCAGCCCACGTTCACGCAGGTGCCGCCCAGCTCTTTCGCTTCAATCAGGGCACATTTCTGGCCATACATAGCCGCACGGTTAATTGAGGCGATGCCGCCACTGCCGCCGCCAATGGCGAGATAGTCGAAATGTCGGGTCATTGAAGTATCCATCCGGTTGCATAAAAAATTGGGGTTGAGTGTAACGCTGCGGGTCGAAATGACGCAAAGTTTGCGCCTATGATTGTAATAGGGTTCTGTTTTTTCACTCGCTTACAGGGAAGCATACCATGCACCTTACTTTTCTCGGCACCGGCGGCGGTGCTCCCAGCCTGCAACGTAACGTCACGTCTATTGCTTTTACCCGTGCGCTGAGTGGTGAAACCTGGCTGTTCGACTGCGGGGAAGGCACACAATTACAGTTTATGCGCTCCAGCCTCAAACCGGGCAAGCTGGATAAGATTTTTATCACCCATCTGCATGGCGATCATATTTTCGGGCTGCCGGGATTACTCACCAGCCGGTCAATGGCCGGGCTGACCACACCGATGACGGTCTATGGCCCCAGGGGATTAAAGACCTTTGTTGAGACGGCGCTGTCGATCAGCGGCTCTTACACCGACTACCCGCTGACCATCGTTGAGATTGAGGCGGGCTGGACGCTGGACGACGGTGAGTTTCGTATCAGCGCCTGGCCGCTGAGCCATCCGGTGGAGTGTTTTGGCTATCGCATTGAACAGCATGACAAACCCGGCCTGCTGGATGCCGCCCGGCTGAAAGCGGAAGGGGTGCCACGCGGCCCGTGGTTTCAGCAGCTGAAGCAGGGTGAATGCGTGACGCTGGAAGATGGGCGGGTAATCAACGGTGCTGACTATCTTGGCCCCGCGACACCCGGCAAAACGCTGGCCATCTTTGGCGATACGGCACCTACTGAGGTCGCGCTGCAACTGGCGGCCAATGTTGATGTGATGGTGCATGAAACCACGCTGGAGGCCGCGATGGTAGAAAAAGCCAACGGGCGCGGGCACTCCACCACACTGCAGGCCGCCGAAGTGGCAAAACGCGCCGGGGCAAAACGCCTGATCGCCACCCATTTCAGTTCACGCTATCTGGCAAAAGACATGAACCGCCTGCTGGCGGAGTGCCAGACGATTTTTCCCTGCACCGAGCTGGCCTGGGATCTGGCGGTTTTTAACCTCTAATGATGCAGTGCGGGATAAGTGAAAAACAGCAGATGGGTCAGGTTAAGGCCAAAATGCAGGGCGGTCGCCAGCCATAAGCGGCCGCTCCAGTGCCACGCCAGCCCATATAACAGCCCGGCCAGGGTGGCGAAGATCACCAGCAACAGGCCGCCGCTCAGATGCACCAGACCAAACAGCAGCGCGCTCAGTAACAGTGCCGGGATGCCGCCCACTACCTGCTTTAATCGTTGCTGCAGATAGCCACGAAACAGGGCCTCTTCCGCCAGCGAAACAAAGAACAGGTTGGCGAGAATAAATGGGCCCAGCCAGTCCGGCGTATGTTGCTCAAACGCTAATCCGCCCAATAATAGCGCGGAGTACAGCAGCAGCGGAATGGCGGCGATCAGCGCCAGTGCGGCGGGTAGTCGATAGCGTGGTGGCGTGGCAGGCGCGCGAAACAGCGTCGGCAGGCAGGCCAGCAGTACAAAAGGAATAAGCGCTTTATCGAAGTTAAACCCGAAGCTGAAAGGCACGCTGCGCGGTCCGGCCTGCACATCCTCTGCCTTAAGGGGATTATTAAAGCCTGGAAAAAGATGGAGGAGCAACCCGATGGCGATCAGCACCAGCAGCGCTTCGGTCACTATTTGTCGTCGATGATGGTCACGGTCATAAATACGGAGTGCCACCACAGCGGCGGTGCCGGTAAACAGCAGGAGCACCGGCCACGCTAACACGTCCTGATAAAAACCCAGCAGTGTGGCGAGCGCCAGTAATAATAATGCCAGCCGTCGGGCCGGTTGCAGCGCGGCCAGCGCGCCAGCCAGTATGATCCACATGGTAAAGACCTGGTACAACGCCGCCGCACCGGTAGTGAGCAGCGTAGAAGACAAAGAGAGTTATTCGGGTACGATCTGGTTAACCGCGTAGTGGCCGGTACCCGTCGGAACCAGTTTCTGGTGCAGCCACGGCAGCAGGGTATTCATCTGCTGGGCCAGCTTCCACGGCGGGTTAATCACGATCATGCCGGAGGCGGTCATGCCGCGCTGATCGCTGTCCGGACGGGCCGCCAGTTCGATTTGCAGAATATTGCGAATGCCGGTCGCTTCCAGGTCGCGCAGCATATGTTTGATCTGCTGGCGTAAAACCACCGGATACCACAACGCAAAGACGCCGGTGCCAAAACGTTTATGGCCTTCCTGAATCCCTTTCACCACTGCCTGGTAGTCGCTTTTCATCTCATACGGCGGATCGATCAGCACCAGACCGCGACGTGACGGCGGTGGCAGTTTCGATTTTAACTGCTGATAACCGTCGGCACGATCGACGCGGGCGCGGTCATCTTTGCTGAATTCGTTACGCAGCAGCGGATAGTCGCTGGAGTGCAGCTCAGTGAGTTGCAGTTTGTCATCTTCACGCAGCAGATGGCGGGCAATTAGCGGCGAACCCGGATAGTAGCGCAGCGTGCCGCTGCGGTTCAGCGCACGAATCGCATCAAAATAGGGTTGCAGCAATTCCGGCGCATCGGGCTGCTGCCAGATACGTGAGATGCCTTCCAGATATTCACCGGTACGCTCGGCGTGCTCGCCGCTAAGCTGATAACGGCCTGCGCCCGCATGGGTATCCAGGTAGAAAAACGGTTTCTCTTTCTCTTTCAGCGCCGTGATGATCAGGCTCAGAACGGTGTGCTTCAGCACGTCGGCGTGGTTGCCAGCATGGAAGCTATGGCGATAACTCAGCATTGTTTATCCTGTTGAATGTATAAGGTTTTAATTGATGGAAAATCAATTTATACCAATTATTACCTCACGTATTACCCACAGAACGACGCACAGCAACCGACGCAGGAAAAGCATGAGAATCCGCGATTATATCAGGGATGACCTGTTGATGGGCCAGAAGCGTGATAACAAATCGGGATTACCGCGAGCCGCTCAGGGCGGGGCGTGTGGTTCCCGGCACGCAGTCACGGAAAGCGACCGCAAATCCTCCCCGACGCGCCAGCCAGCATTACGTGCATGAGATAAAAGCGTGCATCTTCCGTGCTGCTATTCGCGCGTTTCTTCCCCACCTCATCCTGGCTGCCATTGATTTTCGCTACACTAAGCCGCATGTTACTTAGATTGCGTTGCGCGACCCGCTGCGCCCCATACATCTATAAAGGACTGCGCTATGACCAATCCGCTACTGACATCTTTTACGCTACCCCCTTTTTCTGCCATTAAGCCTGAACATGTGGTGCCTGCCGTGACGGAAGTGCTGAGCCACTGTCGCGCAGAAGTCGAAAAAGTCGTGGCGCAGGGTGCGCCGTATACCTGGGATAATCTGGTTCAGCCGCTGGCGGAAACTGACGATCGCCTGAGCCGTATCTTCTCACCGGTCAGCCACCTTAATGCGGTGAAAAACAGCCCGGAGCTGCGTGAAGCCTATGAGCAGACGCTGCCGCTGCTCTCTGAATACAGCACCTGGGTTGGTCAGCATGAAGGGCTCTATCAGGCGTATCGCAACCTGAAAGAGGGCGATCAGTACGCTGCACTGGATCTGGCGCAGAAGAAAGCGGTCGATAATGCCCTGCGTGATTTCGAACTCTCCGGTATCGGCCTGCCAAAAGATAAACAGCAGCGCTACGGCGAAATCGCCGCGCGCCTCTCTGAGCTGGGTTCGGCTTACAGCAACAATGTGCTCGATGCCACCATGGGCTGGAGCAAGCTGATTACCGATGAAAGCGAGCTGGCCGGTATGCCGGAAAGCGCGCTGGCGGCGGCTAAAGCACAGGCTGAAGCCAAAGAGCAGGAAGGCTGGCTGCTGACGCTGGATATCCCAAGCTATCTGCCGGTCATGACCTACTGCGACAACGCTGCGCTGCGTGAAGAGATGTATCGCGCCTATGCGACGCGCGCCTCCGATCAGGGTCCGAACGCCGGTAAGTGGGATAACGGCCCAATCATGGCGGAAGAGCTGGCGCTGCGTCATGAGCTGGCACAGCTGCTGGGCTTCGACTCCTACGCCGATAAATCGCTGGCGACCAAAATGGCGCAAAGCCCGTCCCAGGTAATCGACTTCCTTAATGACCTTGCGGAACGCGCCCGTCCGCAGGGTGAAAAAGAGCTGGAGCAGCTGCGCGCTTTTGCCCGTAAAGAGCACGGCGTGACCGAGCTTAATCCGTGGGATCTCACCTATTACGGTGAAAAGCAGAAGCAGCATCTCTACACCATCAGCGATGAGCAACTGCGCCCTTATTTCCCGGAAGAGCGTGCGGTCGCCGGTCTGTTTGAAGTGGTGAAACGCATTTACGGCATCACGGCGAAGCAGCGTAACGACGTTGAGGTTTATCATCCTGACGTGAAGTTCTTCGATCTGTTCGATGAAACCGGCGAACTGCGCGGCAGCTTCTATCTCGATCTCTACGCCCGCGAACATAAACGTGGCGGTGCCTGGATGGATGACTGCGTCGGCCAGATGCGTAAAGCCGATGGCAGCCTGCAGAAGCCGGTTGCCTACCTGACCTGTAACTTTAACCGTCCGGTGAAAGGCAAACCTGCGCTGTTCACCCATGACGAAGTGATCACCCTGTTCCATGAGTTTGGTCACGGCCTGCATCACATGCTGACCCGTATCGAAGCGCCTGGCGTCTCCGGTATCAGCGGTGTGCCATGGGATGCAGTGGAACTGCCAAGCCAGTTCATGGAGAACTGGTGCTGGGAACCGGATGCGCTTGCCTTTATCTCGGGCCACTTTGAAACCGGCGAACCGCTGCCGAAAGAGCTGCTGGATAAAATGCTGGCGGCGAAGAACTATCAGGCTGCGCTGTTTATCCTGCGTCAGCTGGAGTTCGGCCTGTTCGATTTCCGCCTGCATACCGAGTTTAATCCGGAGAAAGGCGCACAGATTCTGGAAACCCTGCGCGAAGTGAAAAGCCGCGTGGCAGTGGTTCCGGGTCCGGAATGGGGCCGTTTCCCGCACGCTTTCAGCCACATCTTTGCCGGTGGCTATGCGGCGGGTTACTACAGCTATCTGTGGGCAGACGTGCTGGCGGCGGATGCTTACTCCCGCTTCGAGGAAGAGGGCATCTTCAACCGTGAAACCGGTCAGTCCTTCCTGGATAACATCCTGACCCGTGGCGGTTCTGAAGAGCCGATGGAACTGTTCAAACGCTTCCGTGGCCGTGAACCGAAGCTCGATGCGATGCTGGAACATTACGGCATTCAGGGATAAGTCGGTTCGTGAAAATCTGTTTGCTCGATGAATCAGGCGCCGGAGACGGCGCCTTATCACGTTTAGCGCAGCGCTGGCAGCTGGAGCACGATGAAGACGCACTGCTGGCGCTGGTGCAGACCCCAACGCACCTTGAACTGCGCAAGCGTGATGAGCCAAAGCTGGGCGGCATTTTTGTTGATTTCGTCACTGGCGCGATGGCCCATCGCCGTCGCTTCGGCGGTGGACGCGGCGAAGCCGTCGCCAAAGCGGTCGGCATCAAAGGCGGTTATCTGCCGGATGTGGTCGATGCCACCGCCGGGCTGGGACGTGATGCGTTTGTACTGGCGGCGCTGGGCTGCCGGGTGCGAATGCTGGAGCGCCATCCTGTTGTCGCTGCGCTGCTGGAAGATGGATTGCAGCGCGGGTATCAGGATGCGGAAATTGGCCCCTGGCTGCGCGATCGGCTGACGCTGATTCATGCGGCCAGCGCGCAGGCGCTGGGGGATATCACGCCGCCGCCGGATGTGGTCTATCTCGATCCGATGTATCCCCATCGCCAGAAAAGTGCGCTGGTGAAAAAGGAGATGCGGGTGTTTCAGTCGCTGGTGGGGCCGGATGAAGATGCTGACGCATTACTGGAACCCGCTCGCCGGCTGGCGAAGAAACGCATCGTGGTTAAACGGCCAGACTATGCACCGCCGCTGGCGGGTATTGTGACGCAGGCGGCCGTGGTAACCAAAAGCCATCGCTTTGATATTTACCCACCGCTTTAAAGCATAAAAAAGCCGGCTCTGCGCCGGCTTTAATCATTTATACGGCGAAATTACGCCTCGTCTTCATCGCGCAGCGGCACAATCAGCATGTCGATATGCACGGTGTTGATCAGCTGACGGGCTGAGGACATCAGCTTGCTCCAGAAATCCTGATGATGACCACATACTACAAGGTCAACGTCATATTTTCTGATCGCGTCAACCAGTACCTGGCCGAGGTCGCCACTGCCGCTCAGCGTCTCACTGATCGGGTAGCCCGCCGCATCTGACAACCCTTTCAGCGCCGCATGCGTCTCTTCAGAGATACGCTTCTGCATATCCCCTAAGTTGACATCAATCAGGCCGGTGTAGAGGTCGGAGTAATTGACATCAACGTGAATCAGGGAAATTCTGGCATCGTACGGACGAGCCAGCGAGACGGCCTTATCCACCAGCAACTGGCTTTCGGGAGAAAGGTCTACTGCAATCAGGATATGTTTATAAGCCATGATAAAACTCCTTTCACGAGGTTAAGGATGGCATCCGGTGTTCCTGCCGCGTCACAGCTTAGCGAAATCCCTTGCGCGAGCGGGCGATGAGCGCCACCAAAGTGTCTACCTGCATTGCAGGTGATGATGTTGTTATGTCCTCAGTATAGCCTTCTCCCACTGTAAATGCTGCCGTTGCCGCCTGGCTTATGAATAAGATCAAGGCTATGCCAGATTTACTCGCGCTGAACGAAAATCATCGTTGGAAAAAATGTAAAGATTTCTCCTACACTGAAAAAAGGCGGTCCGATTCGCAACCGCTCAGGGGGTCGAAAAACTTTCGCAGTCCGGTGATTCAGTGGCTGGTTATTTCTGCAGGTGGACTCAGTGTCTGACGCTGGGCCTGTTGCTGCGATTCCAGCCGGGAGGGGGAGAATATGATCAGCACTATTGCGCTTTTTTGGGCGCTTTGCGTGGTGTGTATCGTGAATATGGCGCGCTATTTTTCATCTCTGCGCGCTCTGCTGGCGGTCTTACGCGGTTGTGATCCGCTGCTGTATCAGTATGTCGATGGGGCGGGTTTTTTCACCTCTCATGGTCAGCCGAGCAAGCAGGTGCGGCTGGTCACTTATATCTGGGCAAAGCGCTATCTTGATCATCATGACGATGAGTTTATCCGGCGCTGCGAGCGGGTGCGGGGGCAGTTTATGCTGACCAGTGCGCTGTGCGGACTGGTGGTCATCAGTCTGGTGGCGCTGGCGATCTGGCATTAAAAAAGGGCGACCTGCGTCGCCCTTTTTTTTGCTGGCATCACACCAGTTTTAAGGCAATCCAGTAGAGCGAACCTGACAGCAGAATACAGACCGGCAGGGTGAAGATCCACGCCATGGCGATGTTCTTGATGGTCCGGCTCTGCAGCCCGCCACCGTCGACCAGCATGGTACCGGCAACCGATGAAGAGAGGATATGCGTGGTGGAGACGGGCATGCCGGTATAGCTGGCGACACCAATCGACAGCGCTGCTGTCACCTGTGCTGACATTCCCTGCGCATAGGTCATGCCTTTTTTACCAATCTTCTCACCAATGGTGGTGGCAACACGACGCCAGCCAATCATGGTGCCGATGCCCAGCGCCAGCGCGACGGCCACAATAATCCAGATAGGCGCATACTCGATGGTGCCAAGCAGGTCGCTTTTCAGCTTATTGAGGAAGCGTTTGTCATCTGGCGAGGTTTCCTGCAGACGAGCCGCTTTATCAGCGGTATCGGAGATACACAGCAGCAGACGACGCATCTGACCGCGCTGATCAACCGTCAGCTGATCGTAGCTCTGCAGGTTATTCAGCAACACCTGCGCACCCTGTACCGCCTGTAATGCGCGCGCGCTGTCACAGTGGAACTCCTGCGGGCTGGTTGCTGGCACTTCTTCCGGCGTGGGCAGCTTAGGCGGTGCCATCTGGATGATGTGGGTCAGCGAAGCGTTATGCTGCTGATAATACTGCTCCAGGTGATTGACCGCATCGCGGGTTCGCGTGATGTCGTAACCGGAGGCATTCATATTCACCACGAAACCAGCAGGTGCCACGCCAATCAGGACCAGCATGATCAGGCCGATCCCTTTCTGACCGTCATTCGCACCGTGGGAGTAACTCACGCCAATTGCCGAAACAATCAGGGCGATACGGGTCCAGAACGGCGGTTTTTTCTTGCCGTCGATCTTCTCTCGGTCAGCAGGCGTCATATGAATACGCGCACGCTTTTTGGTATTGCTCCAGTAGCGACGCAGTATAAAGATTAAGCCGCCCGCCATCACCAGGCCGACAATCGGCGACAGGATCAGAGAAAGGAAGATGTTCAGCACTTTCGGGATGTTGAGCGCATCAACCACCGAGGTTCCGCTCATCAGGGCGTTGGTCAGACCGATACCGATAATGGCGCCGATCAGCGTATGGGAGCTGGAGGCCGGCAGACCGAGATACCAGGTGCCGAGGTTCCAGATAATCGCCGCCAGCAGCATAGAAAACACCATGGCGAGACCGTGAGCCGATCCAACATTTAACAACAGATCGGTGGGAAGCATATGAACAATAGCGTAAGCGACACTCAATCCACCGAGCAGCACGCCAAGGAAGTTAAATACACCCGCCATGACCACAGCAAGCTGGGCACGCATGGCACGCGTATAGATGACCGTCGCAACTGCGTTGGCCGTGTCGTGGAAACCGTTGATCGCTTCGTAAAACAATACAAACAGCAGGGCAAGAACCAATAACAGGCTAGTACTGAGGTCTAGACCAGCAAACAGATGTAGCATAAACGTTACGCCATTTTTGGAGGACATGAACGCGGCGCATTATCCGCGACAACGTGCTGTATGGGAAAGGAAAATATAGCGCTAATTTAACCTTTCGATGTAAGGCGTAAGGGTAACTCAGAGAAAAAGGGTTAGATATTAGACAGATACAATATGACACATTTGCGGCATTTTTTTGACGCTGGCGTCTCAGTGAGCAGATCACTACAATCTGCGCCTTTCCAGTTAAGTGAGCGAGTCGTAGTGGAACAGTTTGACGTTATCATCATTGGTGCCGGTGCCGCAGGGCTGTTCTGCGCCGCCCAGGCCGGGCAGCGGGGACGCCGCGTGTTACTGCTGGATAACGGCAAAAAGCCGGGACGTAAAATTCTGATGTCTGGCGGTGGCCGCTGCAACTTCACCAATCTCTACACCGAACCGGCGGCGTATCTGTCGCACAATCCTCATTTCTGTAAATCGGCGCTGGCGCGTTATACCCAGTGGGATTTTATCGATCTGGTTAATCGCCACGGCATCGCCTGGCACGAGAAAACCCTGGGCCAGCTCTTCTGCGACGACTCCGCCCAGCAGATTGTCGATCTGCTGCTGGCCGAATGTGACAAGGGCAATGTCACCCTGCGGCTGCGCAGTGAAGTGCTCAGCGTGGCGCGCGATGAAAGCGGCTATACCCTGCAACTTAACGGCAGCACGGTTCAGGCGGAGAAGCTGGTCATCGCCAGCGGCGGTCTGTCGATGCCAGGCCTGGGCGCCACGCCGTTTGGCTATAAAATAGCGGAGCAGTTCGGGCTGAGCGTCTTTCCGACGCGGGCGGCGCTGGTGCCCTTTACCCTGCACAAGCCGCTGCTGGAGCAGTTGCAGACGCTGTCAGGCGTCGCGCTGGAGACCACTATCGATGCGCAGGATGGCACCCGCTTCAAAGAGGCGATGCTGTTTACCCACCGCGGCCTCTCCGGCCCGGCGGTGTTACAAATCTCCAGCTACTGGCTACCCGGAGAATTCGTCACCATCGATCTGTCGCCTGCCACGCCGCTTGAGGCGTTTCTGACGGCGCAGCGTGAAGCACACCCGAATCTCAGCCTGAAGAACAGCCTGGCGAAAATCCTGCCGAAGCGTCTGGTGGAAGTATTACAGGCGCTGAAGGTGGTGCCGGATATCACTCTGAAGCAGCTTAACAGCAAACAGCAAACCGAGCTGGCGCAGACGCTGCACGCCTGGCGCATTCAGCCAAACGGTACCGAGGGATATCGAACTGCTGAAGTGACGCTGGGCGGCGTGGATACCACACAGCTCTCCTCGAAAACGATGGAGGCGTGTGCGGTGCCGGGACTTTACTTTATTGGTGAAGTGGCTGATGTCACCGGCTGGCTGGGCGGCTATAACTTCCAGTGGGCGTGGAGTTCCGCCTGGGCCTGCGCCCAGGCGTTGTAAGGCACTTACCAGCGCTGATGCACATGAGGCGCGATCTTCTCCTGATAGATCTGCTTCAGCGCCGCCATGGTATCTGCAGAGAGCGCATCGACATCGCTGGCGCGGGCATTGGCTTCAGCCTGTTCGCGGTTTTTCGCGCCAGGGATCACTACGCTGACATCTTCGTTCATCAGGATCCAGCGAAGGGCAAACATCGCCATGGTGGTGTCGCCAGTGACAAAGCGGCGAATCTCTTCAACCGCCTCCAGCGCCACCTCATAAGGTACGCCGGAAAAGGTCTCGCCTTTATCGAACGCTTCGCCATTACGGTTAAAGGCGCGGTGATCGTCAGCGGCAAATACGCTGTCGGCACGCATTTTGCCGGTCAGCAGGCCCGACGCCAGCGGTACACGGGCGATGATCGCCACATCACGGCGTTTCGCTTCACGCAGCAGCAGTTCAGCCGGACGCTGGCGGAAAATGTTGTAGATCAGCTGAATTGACGAGACGTTAGGAAACTCCAGCGCCTTCAGACCTTCTTCAACTTTCTCAACGGAGACACCGTAGTGACGGATTTTTCCGGCAGCGACCATCTCATCCATCACCGCAAAGACGTCCGGGTTGTAGTAGACCTCGGTCGGCGGGCAATGCAGCTGCACTAAATCCAGCGTGTCGGTTTGCAGGTTCTCGCGTGAACGGTCAATAAAGGCGTTGAGGTTTTCAGCATTGTAACCTTCAGCCACATGTGACGAGAGGCGACGCCCCAGCTTGGTGGCGACAAACGGACGTTCACCGCCGCGCTGATTCAGCACCTCTGCGATGATTTTTTCGGAACGGCCATCGCCATAGACATCGGCGGTATCAATAAAGGTAATGCCCGCATCCAGCGCAGCATTCAGCGCGGCTTTGGCATCCTCCATGCTCACTTCCCCCCAGGTTCCGCCAATGGCCCATGCGCCAAAGCCAATTTCGGAGACGCGCTGACCGGTACGGCCCAGTGTTCGTAGTTTCATGCAAACCTTCCTCGATGCGTTTCAGACAGGGTGACAGAAAGCGGCTAACCAATGAGCTTAGCGCTTCCTGGCAGAGAGGCGACCAGACGTCGTTGCAGATCTGCACGGTAAAAATACGATGCTGCTACGCCATGCTGCTGGTTACGTTGAAGATTTCAGCGGAAAACGGCATGGGCAAGGTGACTACCGCTTCGCTAATTAATTGATTTTAAGAAATTTCACCCGAAATTAAACAGGCGAGAGTGTGGATTCGGTCACATACTTCAATTTTCAGGCCAATAAGTGGATCGCCATGTTTAAATTTGTTAAGTCGGTCTTTGCCAGTCCCGAGAAGTTTTTGCAGATCATGACCCGTCAGGATATCAACGACTCAATCGCTGAAGGTGAGCGCATCATCATTGATGAAAACGGCAATATCTCGGTTAACACGCTGAGCGAGGAAGTCCATGAAGATTTTTCCCGCCACGTGAATACGTTAAAGGGAGTGTGAGGTGGGTACCGCAATATTTATGGTGTTGATGGTCAGTGGTTACTGGTACACCAGCCGTGATTTGAACAGCCGCTTTAAAATCCGTCGTTCGTCGGGCTGGGATGTCTATTTCCTGGTCGCGCTTTACGGTTGTATTTTTGTGCTGCAGGGTGTGTTCGCGACCGGCATCGTCTGGTTACTGCTGCTCTGTATCTCCGGCATCGCCAACGCCGTCCAGATAATCCCCGGCGTTCATCTGAAGTGGCAGGTGGAGTTTATGAACTGGAGCTTCCTGGGCATCCAGGCTCCGGTGGTGATCATGCTCGCCTTTGCCATTCTGCTCTGTCTCTATCGCTCAAACTGGGCAGGCAGCGCACGACTGAACGTTTCCGGTCGTAAAGACCTCTATCAGCGACTGTCACGCTCCAATGGCGTGGAGCAATTATTGTTTCAGTGCATGGAAGAGGGCGAACTGGCGTGGATTACGCTGAAGTCGCGCCGCATCTACATCGGCATGGTTCATGCCTCGACCTTTGAATATGAAAGCACCAAAAACATCGTGCTGATCCCGATGCTGAGCGGATATCGCGACAGCAAGACGCTGAAGCTGGCGGTGGAACATAACTACAGCAAATGGTACGCCGAGCATGGCATCACGCTCGACTCGAAACCCAAAGATGCGATGTCGTTCCGTAAAGTGATCATGGTTGACCAGATAGAAAGTCTGTCACTATTCGATCCGGCCAGCGCCACGGCGCTTTCGATGGGACATCCGCAGGAAGTGGAGAAGAGCCAGGGTAATGAGGAAGGCGACAGCCCGGACGATGAAAGCCGGGATACCGCGGGTTAATTGAGCCCAATCTGTTTCCCTTAATGACAGCGCTTCATCATGGGAAACAGTTTCCACCTCACACCATATTTTCCGCCGTAAACAGCCGAAAGGCCACTTTGCCCGCCTGATAGACATCCGGCTGATAGCCGGTTTCGAGATGACTCAGCATCAGATCAATCGCTAAACGGGCATGCTGCTGAGCATGCTGATCCAGGGTAAAGGCCACTTCATCGTTCAGCAGTAGCTGGCGGGTGACATCATAAAGCTCATGGGTGATGTAGGTGCATTTACCCAGCAGCTGGTGGGCGCGCAGGGTGTCGCTGACATCACTATTCCCCATGCCGGTGTTATAGACCCCTGCAATCGCCTGCGACGGACGCAGATGGCGGGCCAGCTCACTGCGGATGGTTTCCCGCTGATCCTGACCCGACAGCACTTCACGCAGATGACGCTGCGGCGCGCGCTGCTCCATGGCCTCACGGAATCCCGCGATACGCTGACGATGGGCGCGGTAATCAAAACGGCCACTGACCATCAGAATGTCGCCGGGCTGGTTCACTGTCTTACTCATCAGCAGTCCGGCTGTGCGTCCCGCCTGATACTGGTCGATACCAACATGACACAAGCGGTCGGCATCGGGCAGATCGGTGACGATGGTGATCACCGGCACATTGCGGCTGCGGCACAGCGCCAGTGCCCGATAGATGGGCGGCGAGTCATGCGCAAAAACAATAATGCCGTCGCGGGTGCTACTGCGGGCGATAATGCTTTGCGCCAGCTGCTCAGGCTGCGCTTCGGCCACCAGGGTTTTGTGCAGTTTCAGGCGGCGATAGCCAAGCTGACTGGCGACCTCGCTGAAATGGGTGGTGAGCTGCTGAAAAAAGGATGAGCCGTTATTGCTGAGGAACACCTCAATCTGCCACGGATGCTGGTACTCCTCTGGCAGCAGACGCTTCAGTCCCACTTCGCGCGCGGCTTTCAGGACTTTACGGCTGGTCTCCAGGGAGACACCGCCGCGCTCATTCAGCACCCGATCGACCGTCGCAATCCCGACGCCTGCCATTTTTGCCACCACCTCTAAGGTGAGCTTTTTCATTCAGACTCCATGCGAAAATGGCAAATTGACTGCTGCCTGTCAGACTGTTTATCTCTTCTAACCGGTTAAAAGTAAAAGATAAAGCGATTTAATGATGGAAAACCATCAACAGCGCTACGCCGTGGGGTTTTACCTGCAGTGCGGTCGTCTGGCTAAAAAGCACAACTGGCCGCTGCCTGGGCAGATTTACCGTTAAGCTTGTGACGAGACAATCAACGAGGAATGAATATGGCTCAGCAAAAAGAGGTTCTGATTATTGGTGCTTCACGTGGTATCGGTCTGGCGGTGGCGCAGGCCTTTGCCGATGAGGGCTGGCAGGTCACGGCCACGCATCGTAGTGGCATCCCGGAGCAGGGTAACCGGCCAGACATTCACTGGCATTCGCTGGATATGACCCACTCATCAGCGGTTCAACAGTTTGCCAGCCAGCTCAGTGGCAAGTCGTTCGATGCGATTCTGATTAACGCCGGGATTTCCGGGCCTGCGCACCAGAAGGTGTCGCAGAGTGACGATCAGGCGCTGGCGCAGCTGTTCCTGACCAATGCGATAGCCCCGGTTCGCAGCGCAGAGATCCTGTTGCCGCTGCTGAAACAGGATGGCGTGCTGGCGCTGACCTCATCCCAGCTCGGCAGCCTGAATGAAAATCCGGAGGCGCAGATGCCGATTTACTCGGCAAGCAAAGCCGCACTGAATATGCTGAGCCGCACGCTGACTCCGGCAGTGGAAGCGCAGAGCGGGACGCTGCTGACGCTGCATCCCGGCTGGGTGAAAACGGATATGGGCGGCGAGAGTGCGCCCCTGACGGCAGAAGAGAGTGCCGCCGGTATCGTCCAGCAGCTGATCCAGTGGCGCGGTCGCGGTGGTCATCACTATGTCGATTACGCCGGACAGCAACTGCAGTGGTAGCCTGAAGCGGGGCGGTTACGCCCCGATGTCACGCAGCGCTTTACCCTTCATCAGATTGCGTTCAATGTGCTCCAGCGTCACATGTTTGGTCTCCGGTACCAGCATCAGCGTCAGCACGATAAACACCAGGTTGAGCGCGCCGTAGAACCAGAAGGTGTTGGCATTACCCAGCTGATCCAGCATGGTCAGGAAGGTGGCGCCAACAATCATATTGCCGACCCAGTTAGTGGTGGTGGAGGCGGTAATGCCGAAATCACGCCCTTTCAGTGGCTGAATCTCTGAACAGAGCAGCCAGATCACCGGTCCGGCCGCCATCGCAAAGCCGACGATAAACATCAGCAGCATCGCGACAGCAAAGTATTTGCGGAAATCTGTTTCAACGCCGATGTGCAACAGCGTTCCCAGCACGCCCATGCCAACCGCCATCACCAGAAAACTGGTGGTGAGCATCGGCTTGCGACCCCAGCGATCGACAAAGAAGATCGCAATCAGCGTGGCCAGCATATTGACCAGCCCGACAATCACCGTGCCCCACATCTGCTCACTGGTGCTGGAGAAGCCGGCGATGTTGAAGATTTTAGGCGCGTAATACATCACCACATTCATGCCGGTAAACTGCTGCATAACCTGTAGCAGCATACCCAGCCACACCGCGCGGCGGAAATTGCCATTAGAACGGAACAGCGACCAGCCGCGCTGCTTCACCTGCAGGCTTTCCCGGATCTCTTCCAGCTCCTCCCGGGCCTGTTCGCTGCTGTTACGCAGCCGATCCAGCACCCGCTGCGCCTCGTTAAAGCGTCCGTGCGCCGCCAGCCAGCGCGGACTGTTGGGCAGAAACAGCACGCCGATAAACAGGATCACCGCCGGAATGGCGATCACGCCGAGCATCCCGCGCCAGTTACCGCTGTAGCTGAACGCGGTGTCGGAGAGATAGGCCACGACAATGCCGGTGGTCAGCATCAGCTGGTACATCGAAATCATTGAGCCACGAATACGTTCAGGCGCAATCTCCGCCAGATAGAGTGGCGCAGTGTAAGAGGCGATTCCCACCGCCAGACCCAGCATCACGCGGGCACAGACCAGCGACTCCACATCCGGTGAGAAGGCTGACCACAGCGAGCCAATGACAAACAGCGTCGCGCCCGCCAGCATACTTTTCTTGCGTCCCAGCTTTGATGACATCCAGCCCGCCGCCAGTGCGCCCAGCGCCGCGCCAAACATCATCGAACTCACTACCCACTCCTGCTGATGGTTAGTGATCTGCAAATCCTTCGCCAGAAACGGCAAGGCACCTGCAATGACGCCGATATCCAGACCAAACAGCAGGCCGGACAGCGCAGCCATAAAACAGACGAACCAGGTAAAGCGGTTCTGTTGATTTCCCGATTTTTTTGCCGCGACCATGCGAGTCTCCTTGCGGGGGTTCTGTGTCAATATTGTTAATGTTATGTAAACATAGTCGATGCCAGTGTGGGGGCGATCACACTTCCGGCTATCACCGGTGCCACATAGCATTGCTGCGATAAGAAAGCATCAGAGATCAGCGGGTTGGTTCAGGAGAGGGAAACCGTGGCCGGGGCACGATTACGCAAAACAGGGCGCGTCAGGTCAGGTTTTGCAACTGCCCGCCTGCGGCATTACACTGCCGCTTTACTGCTATTGATTGAAGGTGCTTATGTCTGAACCTTTCCAGCGTCAGCCGCTGCCTCTGCCGGGCGGCCATAAAAAAGTCCTGCTGCACTCCTGTTGCGCACCCTGCTCGGGTGAGGTGATGGAAGCGATGCTGGCATTCGGCATTGAATACACGATCTATTTCTACAACCCGAATATTCATCCGCTCAAAGAGTATGAGCTGCGTAAAGAGGAGAATATTCGCTTTGCCGAAAAATTTGGTGTGCCGTTTATTGATGCGGACTATGACCGGGATAACTGGTTTGAGCGGGCGCGCGGCCTGGAGTGGTCACCGGAACGGGGTGAACGCTGCACCATGTGCTTTGATATGCGCTTTGAACGTACGGCACTCTATGCCCATGAGAACGGTTTCCCGGTGATGACCAGTTGCCTGGGTATTTCGCGCTGGAAAGATATGAAGCAGATTAACAGCTGCGGAGTCCGCGCAGCGGCGGCGTATCCGGATCTGATGTACTGGGATTTTAACTGGCGTAAAGGCGGCGGGTCGTCGCGCATGATTGAAATCAGCAAGCGCGAGAGTTTCTATCAGCAGGAATATTGTGGCTGTGTCTATTCACTGCGCGACACCAATCGTCATCGCGTCACCCAGGGACGTGAGCGTATTAAGATTGGTGTGCAATATTATCAGCCGGATGAATCCTGATTAACCTGGATCGCGGAAAGCGTCTGCCGGCGCATATCCGCGCGCTGAGCGCGTAACAGGCCGGACTGTTACGCCACAGCTCTGCTTTATGCTTTCCGCCCGACCGTAACTGCACAACGCACAGGGATCATCAACGTCGTCCAGCTGCTGCTTTGCCTCGTCCTTCATCAGACGTTTACGGCAGACGCTCGGCGTGCAACCCATAATCTGCTTAAAAGATCGGGTAAAAGATTGCTGGCTTTCAAAATGGTATTTCAGCGCCAGGCTGATGATGGGCGTGCGGCTGTTTTTTAAATCATGAACACTGGCGTTAAGCTTTTTCTTACGAATATATCGCGCCAGGGTTTCATTATGATAACGGGCAAAAAGTTTCTGTAAATACCACTTAGAGTAACCCGCCTTTTCTGCAATATCATCAACGCTTAAACGCTGGTCCAGATTATTATTAATCCACTCAGTGATAGAGACGATCACGCTTTCGTTATATTTATTTTCGTTCATAGAACCCCCTGTTTGATTTAAGAAGATTCTAAAATATTTATCTTAATGTGCTTATTCTTTGCGTAAAGATTTTTCAGGATTTTAATCGTTATCTCTGAAGATATTCATTTGAGGGGGTGTTATTAATAAAAAAGATGAATTGTGATTAATCTGTTGGTAATTGTAGGTGAATGAATAAGTGATTCCGCGGGACAGTAATCAAAACGAGGTGTGGGTCCGCAGCCAGACTCACGGTTTACCCTGCCGGAGTCTCTGTCATCACGGCTATAGCACGGCACATCAATAGATTTTTGGCTGCGACATGCCAGGCTTACGGCTCACCTTTAACCTGGAGAACCCCCCGGATGAGCCCGACATACGCGCTGAAAAAACCGCTTGCCGCCTTGCTCACCTCGCTGGCGTTATTTGCTCATGCACCGGCCAGTGCCGCTGGTGTGTATGGCGAACAGCTGGAAGGATTTCAATACCCCTATCCGTTGCAGCATTTTGATTTTAAATCCCAGCAGCAGCCGCTGAGTATGGGCTATATGGATGTGAAACCGGCGCAACGGGCCAACGGCGAAACCGTGGTGCTGATGCACGGTAAAAACTTCTGTGGTGCGACCTGGGAAGAGACCATTCGCGCACTCAGTCAGCAGGGATATCGCGTTATCGCGCCCGACCAGATTGGCTTCTGCAGCTCGACCAAGCCAGCCAGTTACCAGTATAGTTTTCAGCAGCTGGCAGATAACACCCACCAGTTGCTCACCCGGCTGGGTGTGAAGAAGGCGGTGATTATGGGTCACTCCACTGGCGGAATGCTGGCAACACGTTATGCGCTGATGTACCCGGAACAGACGCAGAAGCTGGTGCTGGTTAACCCGATCGGGCTGGAGGACTGGAAAGCCAAAGGCGCACCGTGGCGATCCGTGGATCAATGGTATCAGCGCGAACTCAAACTCAGCGCAGAGGGCATTAAGAAGTATGAGCAGCAGACCTACTATGTCGGTCGCTGGAAACCCGAATATGACAAGTGGGTTGATATGCTGGCCGGACTCAACAGTGGGCCGGGCCACCAGAAGGTGGCGTGGAACTCCGCCTTAATCTACGACATGATCTTCACGCAGCCCGTATTTTATGAATTCGGCGATCTGAAAGTGCCCACCACGCTGATGATCGGCACCTCAGACACGACTGCCATCGGCAGTGATATCGCCCCGGCAGAGGTGAAAGCCCGGCTGGGTGATTACGCGGTACTGGGGAAAGAGGTCGCAAAACGCATTCCGGGGGCGCGCTTAATCGAATTCCCCGGTATGGGACACGCGCCGCAAATGGAAGAGCCGGCAAAATTTAACCAGACGCTGCTCGACGATCTGGCGCGTCCCTGAACCGTCAGGCGCTGCGGCGCCTGACCTTAGATCGCCACGCGTTTCTGCTTTTTACTGAGGTACATCTGCTCATCGCTGTCGTGCAGCAACTGCTCCAGCGATTGCGGATGCGCCGCGTCAAACTCCACGACGCCGGACGAGAATTGCAGGCGGTAACGGCGGTTCAGACTGACTGATTGCTGTTGCAGATAACGGTCAAACTGCAGGAGCAGCGCTTCGCTCTGCTGCTGCTGCAGACCATTAAACAGCACCACAAACTCATCGCCACCCAGACGGGCAAACAGATCCGAATGCTTAAACACCACTTTCATCGCATCGGCAAAGTCCATCAGCGCCCGGTCGCCTTCGCGGTGGCCCAGCGTGTCATTAATCTGCTTAAATTTGTCGAGATCGAGAAAGGTCAGGCAGGCAGGCC
Source organism: Pantoea sp. CFSAN033090 (assembly GCF_001264395.1). Classification (NCBI taxonomy): domain Bacteria; kingdom Pseudomonadati; phylum Pseudomonadota; class Gammaproteobacteria; order Enterobacterales; family Erwiniaceae; genus Pantoea; species Pantoea sp. CFSAN033090. Next base: position 89,920 of record NZ_LGYX01000003.1, read on the forward strand.
GGTTTTTCAGCCGGCACTCGTTCAGCACCATCTGTCCCAGCGTCATAAAGCCGCGACGATTGGTGATCTGCGTCAGTTCATCACAGGTGGCAGTCTGAAAGGCGACCAGTTCCGCTTCGGCCATGGCGGCCAGGTCGCGCATCGTGGCCTGATCCTCTTCATTAAACTGACGCGGTTCACGACCAATGATACAGAGGGTACCCATTTTAGCGCCGCCCGGTGCCCGCAGCGGACAGCCGGCATAAAAGCGGATATGCGGTTCGCCGGTAACCAGCGGATTATCATAAAAACGTTCATCTTCTGCGGCATCTTCAACGATCATGATCTCATCCTGCAGGATGGCATGACCGCAAAAGGAGATGTCGCGGGGCGATCCTGCGGGTTCATAGCCCTGAGCGGATTTAAACCACTGATGGTCAGCTTCCAGCAGGCTTACTAACGCGATAGGAACGTCATACAGGCGGCGCGCCAGACGGGTTAAACGATCAAATCGTTCTTCCGCTGGGGTGTTCATTATGTTCAGCGCACGCAACTGCGATAAACGTTGTGCCTCGTCGGCAGCGATTTCAGGTGCTTTCATCACAGAGCCCTTTATTTTTTTAGCTCAAGCCAGGTTCTGGTGTTTGCCTTACGGCGAAGAAGAAGAGCGTGACATAGCCATCACGCTCTTTATAAGGAGGGGATCAGAGCACTTTTTGTTCGGCGAGATCAAGGGCGAAATAGCTGAAAATCAGGTCTGCACCGGCGCGTTTAATCGCACCCAGGCTTTCCAGCACCACATTGCGTTCATCAATGGCACCGGCCTGAGCGGCAAATTTGATCATCGCGTATTCACCACTCACCTGATAAGCCGCCAGCGGCAATTCGGTACGTTCACGGATATCGCGCAGGATATCCAGATAAGCACCTGCCGGTTTCACCATCAGTGAATCCGCGCCCTGCGCCGCGTCGAGCAGCGATTCACGGATCGCTTCACGGCGGTTCATCGGGTTCATCTGGTAGGTTTTACGGTCGCCTTTCAGCGCCGTTCCGGCCGCTTCACGGAAAGGGCCGTAAAACGAGGAGGCGAATTTGGTGGAGTAGGACATGATGGCGGTCTGAGTGAAGCCCGCGGCGTCCAGTGCCCGGCGAATCGCCTCAACCTGACCATCCATCGCCGCTGACGGGGCGATGAAATCCGCACCGGCTGCGGCGGCAACGACGGCCTGCTTACCCAGGTTCTCCAGGGTAGCATCGTTATCGACGCCGTGATCACACAACACGCCACAGTGGCCGTGGCTGGTGTATTCACAGAAGCAGGTGTCAGACATCACGATCATTTCTGGCACGGTATCTTTGCAGATGCGGGACATACGTGCCACCAGACCGTTCTCGTTCCAGGCATCGCTGCCGGTGGCATCGGTGTGGTGCGAAATACCGAAGGTCATCACCGAGCGGATACCCGCTTTGGCGATGCGCTCAATTTCATAGGCGAGACGTTTTTCCGGAATACGCATCACGCCAGGCATCGCCTGAATCGCTTTGTAATCGTCGACTTCTTCTTCAACAAAGATGGGCAGAGCCAGATCGTTCAGGCTCAGTGAGGACTCCTGGAACATTTCACGCATTGAGGCGCTGGCGCGCAATCTTCTTGGGCGCTGGATAAGGGAATAATCAGACATTTTCATTCTTACGCAGGTGAAAAAAGTGACAACAGTTTACTCCCTTTGCCCGCGAGGGATGAAGGTTTGTGTGCGGTAAGAGAGGGGGAAAAGAACTCTCCCGCCGGGCGGCGGGAGAGCAGAACGATTACTCGTTGATATCCGGATGCTGCTGCACCAGGTTTTTACGTTTCGCTTCCAGGCGGGAGATCTCTTCGTCGATATCTTCGATTTTGTGCTCGATGTTATCGTGATGTTCCTGCAGGATTTCGCGCGCTTCTTCCATATCAGAAGCCGCCGGTGTCGCGCCTTTCAGGGGCTTGTTGGCAGTTTCTTTCATGTACAGACCGGTAATCAGACCAATCACTGCCACCACCATCAGATAGTAGGCTGGCATGTAGAGGTTATTGGTCGTTTCTACCAGCCAGGCAGCCAGCGTTGGCGTCAGACCGGCAACCAGTACCGAGATGTTAAACGCACTCGCCAGCGCACTGTAGCGGATGTGCGTCGGGAACATCGCAGGCAGTGAAGAGGCCATCACGCCAGTAAAGGCGTTGAGGATTACCGCCAGCAGCAGCAGACCACCAAAAATCAGTCCCAGTACGCCACTGTTGATCATCATAAAGGCGGGAATCGCGAAGATCATCAGGGCGATACTGCCGATGATGACAAACGGACGACGGCCGAAACGGTCACTCATCATGCCGATCATTGGCTGGACAAACAGCATACCGATCATGATGGCGATGATAATCATCACACCGTGGTCTTCGCTGTAGTGCAGGTTATGTGACAGGTAGCTCGGCATGTACGTCAGCAACATGTAGTAGGTGACGTTAGTGGCGATAACCAGGCCGACACAGGAGAGCAGGCTGCGCCAGTGTTTGGTCGCAATCTCTTTAAACGATACCTGTGGACCATCCTGCAGGCCTTCGCGGTCGCCCTGTTCCAGTTTGTCCACGTGCTGCTGGAATGCCGGGGTCTCTTCCAGCGCATGACGCAGGTAAAGACCGATAATTCCCAGCGGCAGCGCGACGAAGAACGGCAGACGCCAGCCCCACTCAAGGAAACTCTCTTCTCCGATAATGGAGGAAATCAGCACCACCAGGCCCGCACCGAGCACGAAGCCCGCAATCGAACCAAAGTCGAGCCAGCTTCCCATAAAGCCGCGTTTACGGTCAGGCGAATATTCGGCCACAAAGATTGAGGCACCGGTATATTCACCGCCCACCGAGAAGCCCTGAGCCATCTTCGCTAACAGCAGCAGAATAGGTGCCCAGATGCCGATGGAGGCGTAGGACGGTATCAGGCCGATACAGAAAGTACTGACCGACATGATGATGATGGTGATGGAGAGGATTTTCTGACGACCATATTTGTCGCCCAGCATACCGAAGAACAGTCCACCCAGCGGGCGAATCAGGAAAGGAACAGAGAAAGTGGCGAGCGCCGCTATCATCTGAACGCCCGGTGAAACGTCCGGGAAAAAGACCTTACCCAGCGCATAGGCCACAAAGCCGTAAACACCGAAGTCGAACCACTCCATCGCGTTGCCCAGAGAGGCCGCGGTGATGGCTTTACGTAAACGGGTATCATCGATGATAGTCACATCATCGATCCCAATTGGTTTTACACGCTTCCTACGCAATTTCATAGAATTACCCTGTATTGGAACACGAAAGTCCTCAACGGCGCGAGCCGGGTGTGAGTCGTTCAGACCGCTGCGTTGAGAAATTTAAGCATAGCCGTAAATAAGCACTGTTTATGCGCCGGCAGACACAATAATTACTGTTGTGATTATTGCGAACAGCGACAGAGTATACCGTTTTTGTGTGATATCTGTCATGTTTGGGCTACATCCGGCCTGTTTTTACAACAAATAGAGCTGTTTGCAACCGCAAAAAAATTATCACTGAGCGTGACGACCGCCGTTTTTTTCAGCGAATCAGGGGCAAAGAAGGGAAGATACGGGCCACGCTGGCACCGGAAGCGGCTATCCGCTTTGCATCACAGGGCGGAGAGCAGAAAGATGAGTGAATGTGGCTCGACTGGCGGTTCAGCTGCCATCTGCTCTGGTTCAGACGTCGGGTTCCTGCCGGGTCTGAAGAGCCAGCTCCCGTTCAATCGGCTGTTCGCCCCGATCGGTCAGCCAGGCAACCAGCGCCGTGTTGTCCATCGGGCGGGCATAATAATAGCCCTGGATAAAGACCACGCCGCGCCGTTGCAGATAGCTGAACTGTAACGCGGTCTCAACGCCTTCTCCCAGCACTTCCAGCTCAAGCTCATGGCTGAGCTGGATAATGGCGTCCAGCACCGGCGTTCTGCCTTCCAGGGATTCAATCGCGTTGATAAAGCCGCGATCGATTTTCAGATAATCTATCGTGAAGGTCTGTAAATAGCTCAGCGAACAGTGTCCGGTACCAAAATCATCAATCGCGACCTTCATGCCGCAACCACGTAACTGCTCCAGCTTGCGTGCCACCTCAGCGCCATCTTTGATCAGGCTGCGCTCGGTCAGCTCCAGGGTAATCAGAAACTGCTTATCTTTGATCCGTTCGGCAAACTGCAGCATATCGTCGACAAAGTCAGGATGCTGCAGATGATCCGCCGCCACGTTAATGGCCAGGTGGAAATGGGACTCAACCTGCCACGCCTGCACATCCTCTGCAATTAAATCGAGCAGATGGCGGGTCAGCGGCACAATCATGCCTTCCGCTTCTGCTGCGCCGATAAAAATATCTGGCCGCACGCCTTTACCGTCGGGCGTTGTCCAGCGCAGCAGGGCTTCAGCGCCGCTGCAGCGTTGCAGCCGGTTGTCATAGACCGGCTGATAGTGCGCCCTGAACTGGCCGCTGGTGATGGCTCGGCGAATCTCATCGCGCCATGAAATACGCCGTTTCAGCCAGTTCGCCATCAGCATCATCAGCAGAATAGAGAAGATAGCGGCCATCGGCATGATGATAAACATCACCTGACGCCAGGCCGAGATCAGTTCAGAGGGTGAGGCAATGAGGGTGACAGAGAGCGGATAGCGGTGGGAGAGGGCCTGATAAATCATGGGTTCAAACCAGCTGGACGCGGCGATGTGTGGATCGCCAAACGAGATCGGCGCGCCGCCGCTGAACGTCATGCTGAAATGATAGAGATGGCTGCTGCTGATCGCGCGCATAAAATCGATCAGATACTGGCCATCAATCACTGCCCAGAATCCCTCGCCATCGGGCAGATCGCGCATAAAAATCACGGCCGGACGATTCGGTACGCCCGATGTCCCGGCAATGGACAGACTCCACCAGGCTTTTCCGGTAACCGGCGCGTCGCGCATGATCATCTCTTTCAGCAGGCCTGGGCGTGAACCATACACCGACGAGCAGGCGATGTGATCCTGCTCCATTTTACCGATCGCGCGAAAATAGGGGTTGAGCGAGCCAATGCGCTGCAACTGGTTTTCAATCTGGCTGCAGGGCTGATGATGAAACTGGCGCAGCACGGTAATCATATCCCAGGCGCTGTCGCTCATTCTTTCAGCCTGAGATAACAGCGTATTCGCCGCGGTTACCTGCTGCTGATACACGGTGTGGCGTGCATCCAGGGCGGTGAAAAAAATGCCAATAATCAGAGGCAGCACGCCGGAAATAATAATCACCAGCCTGGCGTAGTCGCGTTTTCGTTTCAGTAGCGGCACCGCTGAATCCTCTGAGTATTATTGGTGTTATGCGGAGGTGCTGATCAGTGGCGCAGCATAGCATCTCTCCGGGCGGTGCAGATTAGCGTTTTTGCGATCAGGAGAACTGACTAAGGTCAATTATCGACCAGACATTGCATTTTTTGACAGGTTGTTTGGTTTTCGTTGCGATGCAGCAAAACAATCAGGTGAAAACGGGAGGCAGGCAGGGCAAAAGGCCGATCCGCCGCAGCGGCCAGAAGAGACCCTGGCCCGTCCTGGGCGGGCGCAGGGCAGGACGTTTTATTTAATCGGCAAAATAGATCTGTTTCAGCGCCACTTCAACGCCGCGCAGTTCGGCAAGGCCTTTCAGGCGGCCAATGGCGGAATAACCGGGATTGGTGCGCTTATGCAGGTCGTCCAGCATCTGATGGCCGTGATCGGGACGCATTGGAATCGCCCGCAGGTTGCCCGCCCGACGGCGGCGCTGCTCTTCCGCCAGAATAACCTTGATCACGCCGACCATATCGACGTCGCCCGCCAGATGCGCTGCTTCATGGAAGCTGGCCGGGTTTGCCTCGCGTTTCGTGGCGCGCAGATGGATAAAATTAATGCGGTCGGCATAGGTTTCCGCCATCTCAACCAGCGCGTTGTCAGCACGCACGCCATAGGAGCCGGTACAGAAACAGAAACCGTTGTGCAGACTGTCCACGGTTTCTTTCAGCCACTGCATATCTTCCTGGGTAGAAATAATGCGCGGCAGACCCAGAATAGGACGTGGTGGGTCATCCGGATGCACCGCCAGTTTAACGCCCGTTTCCTCCGCAACCGGCACGATGGCGCGCAGGAAGGTGGCCATATGCTCGCGCAGTTTCGCTTTGTCGATGCCGTCATACTGCGTCAGCTGCGCCTGAAACTGCTCCAAGGTGTAACCCTCTTCGGCGCCTGGCAGACCGGCGATAATATTGCGCACCAGGGTGCTTTTCTCTTCTGCGCTCATGGCGGCAAAGCGCTGAGCGGCGGCCTGCTGCTCGGCAGCGCTGTAATCCTGCTCGGCCCCCGGACGCTGCAACAGATAAAGCTCGAAGGCCGCAAAAGCGTCGGCGTCGAAGCGCAGCGCTTTTGCGCCATCCGGCAGCGTCCAGGCGAGGTCGGTTCGGGTCCAGTCCAGCACCGGCATGAAGTTGTAGCAGACGGTATCAATGCCGCAGGCGGCCAGATTGCGTATCGACTGCTGATAATTGGCGATATAGCGAAGGTAGTCACCACGCTGGGTTTTAATCGCCTCATGGACCGGGATGCTCTCTACCACCGACCAGACCAGACCTTTTTCCGCCAGCAGTGCCTGACGCGCTTTAATCTCCTCAACCGGCCATACCTCGCCGTTAGGGATATGGTGCAGCGCCGTCACAATGCCGGTCGCGCCCGCCTGACGCGCATCATCCAGTGAGACCGGGTCGTTGGGGCCGTACCATCGCCATGTATGTTCCATTTTTACTCCTCAACTGTGATGTGGCCCAGTGGTCAGGCCGCTGGGCCAAGAGTATGATAGTGGACAAAACAGGGCCGTGATCCGGATCGCAGCATGACAAACTGCATCGGTGAAGAGATCGCTTTTAAGTGCAATCAGAGGAGAGGGTGATGACGCTGCCAGTAATAAAAACCGAGCGCCTGTACCGTCAGATCGCCAATGTCATCATGGCCGGTATCACGCGCGGTGACTTTGTGGCAGGTGGGTTGCTGCCACCGGAGCGTGAGCTGGCAAAACAGCTGGGTGTCAGTCGTTCATCAGTGCGTGAAGCATTGATTGCGCTGGAGATGACCGGCTGGGTCGATATCCGCACTGGCAACGGCGTTTACGTCGCCCAGCCGTTGCCGCAGGCTGCGGTTCCGCAGGAGAGCGAAACCTGCAGTCTGCAGGATCTGTTGCAGGCGCGTGAAGCCTTTGAAGGGATGCTGGCAGGATTTGCCGCACGTAACGGCACCACCGTTCAGCGTGCAGCACTGCTGGCGCTGACCGCTGAACTGCAGCAGTACAATGAAAACGACGCGGCCTTTCTGGAGCAGGACAAGCGCTTCCATCTGCTGATCAGTGAGATGAGCGGCAATGATGTATTACGCGACCTGCTGGAGCAGTTATGGAACCGGCGCCACAGCCCGCATGTGCAGCGACTGGAGCGCCATTATGCCGATAACAGCTTCGCGCAGGAGATGAACGCTGACCATCAGCAGATCGCCAATGCGATTGTGGCGGGCGATGAAGCAGCAGCCCGTCAGGCGATGGAGAGCCATCTCCAGCACGTGCAGCAGCGGCTACTTGGTTAATGCCCGCGCCCGCTTGGGTCGTCCGGTGCCTAGCATAATCGCCAGACGGCTGCCGCCTGGCGTGGTTTCCATCAGAATTTTAGTAATGCTGGTGAGCGGCACCGAGAGCAGCATGCCGACCGGACCGAGCAGCCAGCCCCAGAACACCAGCGACAGAAACACCACCAGTGTCGATAAGCCAAGACCGCGCCCCATCAGGCGCGGTTCCAGCATATTGCCAAACACCATATGAATCGCGGTAAACAGCGCCGCCACCATCGCGGCATCAAACAGGCTGTTCAGTAACAACGCCTGCAGGAAGGGCGGGATACCGGCGATAATCGGGCCGATATTGGGAATAAAGTTGAGGATAAACGCTACGACACCCCATAACAGCGCAAACTTCACATCCAGCAGATAGAGACTCAGCCAGACCGCGATGCCGGTTATCAGACTCACCAGGGTTTTCAGCGCCAGATAGTGCGTGACGCCTTTCAGCGCTTTATGCAATCCGGCGATGCGAATTTTCGGATTCACCAGCGCGTTGCGCATTTTATAGGGCAGGTGATGGACCTCAAACAGCATAAAGACCACGGTCAGCACCAGCAGCACGGTATTGGTCATCGCGCCGGAAAAGCCGCTCAGCGCCACGGTAGCCAGGTTCATCATGGTATTAGGATCGAAACGCTGTACCAGCGCATCGGTTGAAATATTAAGATGAAAGCCCGCCGCCAGATGTTGCAGCACCGTCATTTTCTGCTCCATGGTGGCGCGCAGTTGCGGATAGAGATCGGAAAACTCGCTCATTGAGCTGGCAATAATGGCACCCAGCAGCACGAGAGCGCAGAAGATCACCGTGATCACCAGCCCAATCGCCAGTCCACGGCGGAAGCCACGACGCATCAGCATCGTCACCAGCGGATTCAGCACAATGGCAAAGAACGCCGCCAGCAGCAGCGGAACCAGAATATCGGACGCTGCCCGAACCCCGGCGAGGATAATGACCAGCATCGCCAGTTTTATCAGAATATTTTGTCCGATCTTTTCCCGTTGCAGCTCGCTCATTCTCTCTCTCATAACGTAATTTGGCTGTTGAAAGTGTAGCTGAAACAAAATTAACAATCTGATTTATCAGAGAAACGGTAAAGCACGGCGGCAGGTGGGTGATGTAATCAGCGCCACAGCACTCAGCTATCGCGGCAGAGCAGCAACTCCCCATTGTGCCGGTTTTTACCCGGCTTTCTGCTGCACGTCCGGGCAGGGGCAGCCGCCCGATAGCCGTGTCATTAAGATGCACCAGTGGCGAAAGCGGGTATAGTTAAAGGATAAACCTTATCATTCAGCCAAATACGAGCGCGAGGACTCATGCCTGAACAGCCTGCCGCGGAACCGAACACCCCATCCGGAAACCTGCACATCTCTCTGCTGATCCTCTCTATCGTGGCCTACAACTTTGCCAGCTATCTCACTATCGGTCTGCCGCTGGCGGTATTGCCAGGATGGGTGCATGACCAGTTGGGCTTCAGCGCATTCTGGGCGGGCCTGGTGATCAGCCTGCAATATGTGGCGACGCTGCTGAGCCGCCCACACGCCGGACGCTACGCCGATCTCTGGGGGCCAAAGAAAGTGGTGGTGACCGGACTGGTTGGCTGTCTGATCAGCGGGTTATGTATTTTGCTGGCTGCGCTCATCGAATCACCGCTGTTAAGCCTGACGCTACTCTGCGTGGGCCGCTTGATTCTGGGCGTGGGCCAGAGTTTTACCGGCACCGGCACCTCGTTGTGGGGTGTGGCGCGGGTGGGTTCGCTTCACATTGGCCGGGTCATCTCCTGGAACGGCATCGTCACTTATGGCGCGATGGCGATTGGCGCGCCGCTCGGCGTAGTGATATTCCGGGCGGGTGGCCTGCTGTGGCTGTCGCTGGTCATTGTTGCTATCTGCGTGGTGGGCATCGTCTGCGCGGTGCCGCGTCCGGCCGTAAAAGCCAGCCGGGCCAGACCCCTGCCGTTTCGTGCGGTGCTGGGGAAAATCGCCGGTTTTGGTGCGATTCTGGCGATGGGTTCGGCGGGTTTCGGTGTCATCGCCACCTTTATTACCCTGTTCTATCAGGATAAAGGCTGGGAAGGGGCCGCCTTTGCGCTCTCCCTGTTCAGCGGCGCTTTCGTCGGCGCGCGCCTGCTGTTCCCGAATGCGATTAACCGCCACGGCGGTCTGCGGGTCGCCAGCATCTGCCTGGCGGTTGAAGCCGCCGGACTGTTTCTGGTAGCCGCAGCGGGCGATCCCTGGATGGCAAAAGCAGGCGCATTTCTGACCGGTGCCGGGTTCTCGCTGGTATTCCCGGCGCTGGGCGTGGTGGCGGTAAAAGTGGTGCCGCAGCAGAATCAGGGCAGCGCGCTGGCGACCTACACCGCCTTTATGGATCTGTCGCTGGGGATAACCGGGCCACTTGCCGGATTCATCATGACTTATGCGGGTGTCTCACGCGTCTACCTGCTCACGGCGCTGCTGGTCTGCGTCGCTTTTTTCTGCACGCTGCGCATGCAGCGGCGTCAGGCGGTGTTGCCGGCAGCAGACGATTCATCAGGATAAAAAAAATGGCCCAGCAGCGGGCCAGAACGTCTTTTCAGACACAGATAAACCGATTAATGGTGCGCGCAAAGCGCAGAACAGGATTCAGGCTTGCAGCAGTTCAATACTGTTGCGGATCTGGCGTTCAATCTCCGCAGGGGTCCAGTTGCTGAGCTGACTGGAGAAAGGCTCAAAGGCATAAACGCCCTTATAGCCAAGCATCTCCAGCCGCTTCACCTGCACCACGCTCTTCAGTACATCGTTATCACTTAGCATGATGCGTTCTTCATCGGTCAGTTCGGCGGTCGGACGGCGATCTTCCACGCCCGAAAGGTGCACCAGACCAATCTGGTTAACATCAATGCCTGCTGGGAACTCCTGCTCAGCCAGCTCATAAAGATGATGGTGAAAGGTATCCAGCAATAACTTAAAGGGCACGTCCGCCGCGGCGATCAATTGCTGCTTTTGTACCGCCGAACGCAGCGAGCTGACCGGAAAACCCAGCGGCTCCACCAGACCCTGAATGCCATAGTGGGCAAAGCGCGGGGCCAGCTGCTGCATCGCCGCCTGGGTTTGCTGAGGCGACACGGCAATCCCCTCATTCAGCGGACACATGACCAGCGCCTTTGCACCAATCTGTTGTGCTGTCTGTAACAGTGCTTCGGCCCGGGCCAGTAGCGCGTCATCAATGCGGTTAAACGGATAGAGCGCATTAATGGTGATGATATCAATATGATACCTGTCGGTCAGAGCGCGCAGCTGATCGGTGCTGAGATCGTCAGTGACGCTGCCGCCCGGCATGTCATTTCGCAGTTCAACCTTGCTCAGCCCCAGGCGCTGAACCAGCTGAAAAAATGCCTCCAGCGAGAGCCGGGGCGCAATTTTGCGGTTGATACAGAAACGGGTTGGATCGATGGCCATGCACTGACTCCGGGACAGGAGGATGATGCGACCAAAGAGAACATTTATTTCATTAATAGTGAATAATGAAAAACAAATTATTAGATCAGCCTCGCATTAATTTCATATTCCGTTTCAGCCCGATGCATAAAGGCTGGATCGACTTCGCAGTAAAACGCCCAAACCACTCCCCGGCTATTACCCTGCTACGCTAAGGCTGGCCGCTATTAGTGGCCTCCCGTCATCGTGATGCCGCGAGAGACTAAGTGGCGGGAAAAATGCGATCTGTGCCGCTAAAATCAAATTTTCCAAAAAGAACCATTTGAAAAATTTGTTCCACTGTAATAGCTTCATAGCACGCTTTCAGGTTTGCCTGGTCAGGCAGTGTGGCAGGTCGCATGGTCCGTCTGCAGGGAACTTAACCATCTAAAGAGGCAACATCATGACAATCATAGGTAACTTTATTGGCGGTAAAACCACTTTCAGCGCCAGCAACGAAACCATTCCTGTTTACGATCCGGCAACCGGCAAAGTGGTACGTGAACTGACGCAAAGTACCGCTGATGAAGTGGCCCAGGCGATTGGTGTCGCGCATGACGCTTTTGCCGCCTGGTCGAAAACCTCGCCGCTGCGTCGCGCCCGCGTTCTGTTCAACTTTAAAGCCCTTATGGAGAAGCACCGTGACGAGCTGGCGGCGCTGATTGTCTCTGAGCACGGCAAAGTCTGGTCTGATGCGCTGGGTGAACTGACGCGTGGCATCGAAGTGATTGAGTTTGCCTGCGGGATCCCCCATCTGCTCAAAGGCGAATATTCCCCGAACGTCGGCAGCGGCGTTGACAGCTACTCGCTGATGCAACCGGTCGGCGTCGTGGCGGGCATTACGCCGTTTAACTTCCCGGCGATGGTACCGCTGTGGATGTTCCCGATAGCCCTGGCCTGCGGTAACACCTTTGTGCTGAAGCCACCGGCTCTGGATCCTTCCGCGGCAGTGCGTATGGCTGAACTGCTGACCGAAGCGGGCCTGCCCGATGGCGTATTCAACGTGGTGCACAGTTCCAATGAAGATGCTGAGCAGCTCTATAAAGATCCGCGTATTGCCGCGGTGAGCTTCGTCGGTTCTTCTGGCGTGGCTGAGCATATCTATAAAACCGCCAGCGCCCACGGCAAGCGGGTACAGGCGTTTGGCGCGGCGAAAAACCACGCTATCGTTATGCCGGATGCCGATCTGGATGCCACCGTCAACGCCATCATGGGCGGTGCGTTTGGCTCTGCTGGTGAACGCTGCATGGCGCTGCCGGTTGTGGTCGCCGTGGGCGATGATACCGCCGACAAGCTGATCGCCCGTCTGACTCCGCTGGTGAACGCGCTGCGCATCGGCCCTGGCATTAATCAGGGCGCTGATGAAAATGAGATGGGACCGGTCGTTTCAGCGGCGCACCAGAAGAAAGTGCTGGGCTACATCGACAAAGGCGAGCAGGAAGGCGCGAAGCTGGTGGTCGATGGTCGTAACGTGCAGGTTGCGGGTCACGCCGAAGGTTACTACGTCGGCGGCACGCTGTTTGATCATGTCACCTCTGAGATGGTGATCTGGCGTGAAGAGATTTTTGGGCCGGTGCTGAGCATCATGCGCGCGCCGGACTACGACAGTGCGCTGCAACTGGTTAACAGCCATGAGTTCGGCAACGGCAGCGCGATTTTCACCAGCAACGGTCACACCGCACGTGAGTTTGTGCAGAACGTTGAAGCGGGTATGGTCGGTGTCAACGTGCCGGTTCCGGTGCCGATGGCGTTCCACAGCTTCGGCGGCTGGAAGCGTTCAGTGTTTGGCGCGCTCAATGTTCATGGGCCGGATGGCGTGCGTTTCTATACCCGCATGAAAACGGCCACCGTACGCTGGCCATCCGGTCAGCAGACTGTGTCTGAATTCAGTATGCCAACCTTAGGCTGATTCATTTCAACGCTGATCCCGGTGCGCGACCGGCAGGATAATCTGCCGGTCGCTTTGTTCGCTGGCACCGCGCCCGCGAGCCCACCGCAGCGTCAATCGTGACAGAGAGGAGTATCAGGATGTCTTTACTGTCGAAAGCACAAGCCCCTGACGCGCAGGGTCGTATTCAGCATGTGACGCCTGAGCGCGCCGGCTGGCGTTATGTGGGATTTGATGCCTATTTGCTGAAGAAAGGGGAAACCCTGCGTCTCAGCAGTGGTGACAAAGAGTTGTGTCTGGTGCTGGTGGCCGGGCTGGCCTCGGTAAAAACCCGCCATGCTGATTTTCCCGGTATCGGTCAGCGCATGTCGCCTTTTGAGCGCGTACCGCCTTATTCCGTTTATGTGCCGCATGATGATGAAGTAGAGGTTTACGCTGACAGCGATCTTGAGCTGGCGGTCTGTAATGCGCCCGGTCAGGGGAATCTGCCTGCGCGCCTGATTGCACCAGCCGATGTCGGCGTTGAGCATCGCGGAAAAGGGCGCAACCAGCGCCTGGTTCACAATATCCTGCCTGACAATGAACCGGCTGATAGCCTGCTGGTGGTGGAAGTCTATACCAACGAGGGCGATACCAGCTCTTATCCCAGCCACAAGCACGACCAGGAGGAGAGTGAAAACGAAACCTACCTGGAAGAGACCTACTATCACCGTTTCGATCCGGAACCTGGCTTTGCCATGCAGCGCGTCTACACCGACGACCGTTCCCTGGATGTCTGTATGGCACCCTATAATCGCGACGTGGTGATGGTACCGCGCGGCTATCATCCGGTAGCGACGCTGGCGGGATACAATAACTACTATCTGAACGTGATGGCGGGGCCGGTGCGGCTGTGGAAATTTACCTGGGAGAAAGATCACGCCTGGGTGAACAGCGACAGCTATCCGCGGAAAGCGTAAGTCATCGCAGAAAAATAAACAGCAATCACGGTTTATAACCCGCGTTCATATCAGTAAAAAGGGCAGCCTGTCGCGCTGCCCTTTTTTGTGTGTGGAACTCAGCTGGTCTTTGCGTTGTTCAGTGCCAGCGAAACCGCCAGCGTCTGTGCCAGGCAGAGTGAAGCGACCTGCGAACGGAAGCCATCGACCTGCGCTTCACGTACCACAAAGCAGACATCGCTGAAGGCGGCCAGCGGACTGACCTGACTGTCGGTAATGGCAATCTGATGCGCACCGCGTTTGGCACCCATTTCAACCACCTCGACCGCTTCACGTGCATAAGGCGAGTAGCTGATCGCAATCACCACATCTTTCGGGTTTACCAGGCTGAGCTGCTCGGTAAACATCCCGCCCAGGCCATCAATCAGGAAAGCGCGGCGCTCAAGATGACGCAGCGCGTAGACCAGGTAGGAGGCGACGCTGAAAGAGCGGCGCAGGCCGATAACATAGATATTCTCAGCCTCATTCAGCAGTTTCACCGCTTTGTTCAGCTGCTCAGGATTAACCTGCATCGCCAGCTGCTGCAGCGCCTGGCTGTTAACCATGGTAAAGACGTTGAGGATTTCCGCCGGACTTTCAGGCGCACTGGCGCTGTCGTCCGTTGAAGTCTGACGAAACAGGCGAGCGCGCTCGGTATAGTTGACCGTCTCCTCCATCAGATGCTGACGAAAAACCTGTTTCATTTCGTTGAAGCCGCTGAAGCCAAAAGCATTCGCAAAGCGGATCAGCGTCGACGGTGGCACATCGGCCTGCTGAGCAATCGAGGCGACGGTATCGAAAGCAATACTGTTACTGTTATCAAGGATGTAGCGCGCAACCTGTTTAAGACGCTTGCTCAGCGTTTCGTAGCGGCGACGAATATCGTCCTGCAAGAGAGAAAGTTGGGTGGGATTATTGTTCATCACTTCTGCCCGTATAATTAGAATAATGGCTGCATAATGAGCGCTATAGTATCAGATGGATGGAAAATTTCATTTCTTTGCGTCAACGACGCGGTTTATTTCATGGCTTTATGAAATGGTTCACAGATTAGCCTCAGCACTCGAGACGCGCCTCTGCACAGGTCATAACAGGATGAAAACCGGCGTGGAAAGTAAGTGAGGGGAAGAGGGATGCGAGTAAAAACGCCATCCCAGGTGTGATGGCGTGAGATTGTTGAAAAGTGTGCCCTTCCAGCTGTAAGACTGTGCAGGCTCAGGTAACACGGTCAGATCGGAAAGTCGCTAAAGCCATCCCTGGCCGCTCGGCCCGCGCCGTCCCTGGCGCGGGACGCTTTCCTCCTCTGACCGTGTTACCTGCGCATTGAGCTTATTCGTTGCGGCAACGTTCACCCTGCTTTGAATGAGTCAGCAGTCTGAGGCTATCCCTGGTTGAGATAGCCTCTGGCAGAGCAGCAGCAAATCAGGCGCGGGCAGCGCGCCAGTACTCAATCAGTCGCAGATAGTTGCCTTTAACCGTCTCAATCAGCGCCTGATCGTCCAGCTCCCCCTGTAACCACTGGCGGGAAGGCTGACCAAAGATAGTGCGGCCTACCGCAAAACCTTTCACCCAGGGCGCTTTGGCCGCCGCGGCGAAGCCCGCTTTAAGCTTCTCTTCGGGCGCATCCAGACCGAGTAACAGAATGCCGCGACAGTGGGGATCCTGCTGCTCAATCAGACCGCTGATCGCCTGCCAGCTTTCCGCCGACAGCGGTGGCAGTTTCCACCAGTCAGGCTGGATGCCCAGACTGTAGAAATGGCTCAACATATCAAAGTAATACGTTTCATTCTTATCCGGGTTGTTGTCAGGCAGAATCACTTCCAGCAGCAGCTCATGACCGCTTTTGTTACAGCCGTTCCAGACGTCGAGCACCAGCTCATCCTGCTCTTTACGCAGTTCAGCACTGTCATGCGGATGATAGAAGACCAGACATTTCACCACGTGTTCGGCAGGCCAGTCGATCAGCTGTGAGCCGATGTTGCCATGTTCCAGGCGCAGCGGACGCGAGCTCGGCAGCTCAATCGGGCGGCCAATCCACCAGTTCTTACCGGTGATGGCGTTCAGCGCCTTCTGACCGTAGGTCGTATCCGCCAGAATCCCGCTTTTATTCTCTAATCCTGCCTCTCTGGCAGCCTGCTGAGCGGCTTCCAGCAGCAGCAGTTTCAGTTCCGGAATGCGGCTCTCGTCCACGCCCGCTTCCTGCGCCATATCCGCCAGCTGTTTGCGGTGGTCAAAGGCGAAGACATTCAGCTCCGGCCACTGCTGCTTGCGGGTAGTCACGCGGTGCAGATGGTTCAGACGGCTGTCGAGATCGGGACGCTTCACCTCTTTGTCGCGACTCAGGAAATCATCCAGCTCCGCTTTGGTTGGCATGGCGGGCGCACAACCGTGGCGTGATACTACCAGCGCTCCGCAGGCGTTGGCGTAACGGCACGCCTGAGTCCAGCCCTCATCATTCAGCCAGCCGCGCAGCAGGCCAGACATAAAGGCATCGCCCGCGCCCAGCACGTTGAGAACCTCGACGCGTACGCCCGTGTGCAGCTCAGTCTGTTCCCAGCTATCCGGGATCTCGCCTTCAAACACCACGCAACCCAGCGGTCCACGTTTGCAGACCAGCGTCGCCTGACTCGCCTGACGCACGTTTTTCAGCGCGGTCAGGGTGTCGGTGCTGCCACCGGCAATATGAAACTCCTCTTCGGTGCCGACGATCAAATCGAAATAGTGCACCACTTCCTGTAACTGCTGCGTGACCTGTGACGACTCAATGAAACGTGTTTCACCGTCGCCCAGAGAGGTCAGTCCCCACAACACCGGACGGTAATCGATATCCAGCGCCGTGCGCAGGCCGTTGCGGCGGGCAATATCCAGCGCTTTCAGCACCGCTTCGCGGGTCTGAGGATGGGATAAGTGGGTGCCGGTAACCGCGACGGCGCGCGCAGAGGTAATAAAGGCTTCATCGATATCGTCCGGAACCAGGCCCATATCGGCGCAGTTATCGCGGTAGAAAATCAGCGGAAAAGTCTCTTCATCTTTGATGCCGAGGATCACCAGTCCGGTCAGACGCTGCGGATCGGTGATTAGCGCATCGGTGTTACAGCCTACGCGCTGCAACTCTTCACGCAGAAAGCGACCATTATGCTCATCTCCCACCCGCGCCAGCATCGCCGATTTCAGCCCCTGAATCGCGGTGCCATAGGCGACGTTGCCCGACGAGCCGCCCAGATATTTAGCAAAGGAGGTGACATCTTCCAGTCGCGCCCCGATTTGCTGGCCATAAAAATCAACGGCGATGCGCCCGATACAAATCACATCAAGCGGTTTCTGTTGTGTACTCATACCTGTGGTTTCCTTCTGTGATTAGCAGCGCTGGCGGGCGTGAAGACCGACACCAGTTACGCTCTGCTTCCGGGTCTGTAGGTGTCTGACTGGCTATGAGGGGAGTATGAGGAATAAAAATTCCATATTCAATACGAAATGAAATATCCATCGCAATTTTGTGAACCAGGTAAAACTCCTGATTACCGCCCGCCTGAGCGAACTCTGCCAGCGTGATGTGCGGTATGTCAGGGTTGTGAAGGGGATCGCAGGAATCCGCACGCCAGTCAGGCAAGCTGCTGCATTGAAATGAATTTTTTCATCAGGCACCACTCTCTGTTAAACGTTCCAGATTTCCCCACTGTAATCGCCCGCCAGACCTGTTGCCGTCATTAAATTTGATCTCACTCGCAAAATGAAATGTTTCTTCTGTAATCGTGTTTTATGAAAAATATATTTGTTTATAATCGCCTCACGTTTCAGTTATTCAGGTCGCCTTTTCCGCCGATGACAACGCCTGGCGTGCTGTCGCGGAAGTCGGGGTCCACCAGCATGTAAGGAAGAATATGGGCACTATCAGACTGACCACGGCACAGGCGCTGGTTAAATTTCTTGATAATCAATTCATTGATGTCGATGGCGTTGAGACGAAGTTCGTAAAAGGCATCTTCGCCATTTTCGGACATGGCAACGTGCTGGGGCTGGGCCAGGCGCTGGAACAGGATAGCGGCGATCTGGTGGTCTACCAGGGCCGTAATGAGCAGGGTATGGCTCATGCTGCCACCGGCTTTGCGCGCCAGTCGCTGCGCCGCCAGATTATCGCCTGCAGTTCGTCTGTGGGGCCTGGTGCGGCCAATATGATCACCGCCGCGGCGACCGCGACCGCCAACCGCATTCCTCTGCTGCTGCTGCCAGGCGACGTCTTCGCCACCCGTCAGCCCGATCCGGTGCTGCAACAGATTGAGCAGAGCTACGATCTCAGCATCAGCACCAACGATGCCTTCCGCGCCGTCAGCAAATACTGGGATCGCGTCAGCCGCCCGGAACAGCTGATGTCCGCCTGTATCAACGCCATGCGTGTACTGACCGATCCGGCAGAAACCGGCGCTGTCACGCTGTCGCTGCCGCAGGATGTGCAGGGCGAAGCCTGGGATTACCCGGACTACTTCTTCCAGAAACGGGTGCACCGTCTGGATCGCCGCCTGCCGGTGGCGGCGCAGCTGGCAGATGCCCTGACGCTGATTAACCGTAAGCGCAAGCCGATGATTATCTGCGGCGGCGGAGTGAAATACTCCGAAGCGGGCGAGGCGCTGCGCCAGTTTGCCGAGCGCTATCAGATTCCCTTTGCGGAGACGCAGGCGGGCAAAGGCACGCTGGTCTCTGACCATCCGCTGAATGTCGGCGGCGTGGGCGAAACCGGCTGTCTGGCGGCTAACCTGCTGGCGAAAGAGGCCGATTTAGTGATCGGCATCGGCACCCGCTACACCGACTTCACTACCGCGTCGAAATGGATTTTCCAGCATCCCGATGTCAGCTTCCTGAACATCAACGTCAGCAACTTTGACAGCTACAAGCTCGATGGCGTGCAGCTGCTGGCTGATGCCCGCGAAGGGCTGACCGCGCTCACCGCCGGGCTGGCCTCGCAGCACTACAGTAATGACTGGGGCAATCAGATTGAGCAGGCGCAGAGCCAGCTGCTGAAAGAGACGCAGCGTGTCTACCAGGTGGAATATCACGATGGCGACTTTGTGCCGGAGATTGCGGATCATCTCGACCGCGAAGCAGTGTTCGCTGAGTTTAACCGCCTGACCCAGTCGCTACTGACGCAAAGCAGCGTGCTCGGCACCTTAAATGAGCAACTGCCGAAAGACGCAGTGGTAGTGGCAGCGGCGGGCAGTCTGCCGGGCGACCTGCAGCGCGTCTGGCGCACCAAAGATTACAACGCCTACCACGTTGAATATGGCTACTCCTGCATGGGTTATGAAGTGAATGCCGCGCTGGGTGTGAAGCTGGCGCAGCCGCAGCGCGAGGTCTATGCGCTGGTCGGTGATGGCTCCTTTATGATGCTGCATTCAGAGCTGGTCACCTCGATTCAGGAAGGGGCGAAGATCAACGTAGTGCTGCTGGATAACATGACCAACGGCTGCATCAATAACCTGCAGATGGAACACGGCATGGACAGCTTTACCACCGAGTTCCGGTTCCGTAATGCGGAAGGCGGCAAGCTGGACGGCGGCTTTATCCCGGTCGATTTTGCCGCTATCGCCGCCGGTTATGGCTGCAAAACCTATCGTGTGACCACGCTGGAGCAGCTCAAGGCGGCGCTGGAAGATGCCCGCACCCAGACGGTTTCCACCCTTATCGACATCAAAGTGCTGCCAAAAACCATGATCCACAAATATTTCAGCTGGTGGCACGTCGGCGTGGCGCAGGCCTCGAAGACCGAACGTTCTCAGGCGGTGGCGGACAAGCTCAACAGCCATCTGGATCAGGCGCGAAAATATTAATTTCAGGGCCGTGCCGCGGCCCGTTTTGCTCTTCTCCGTACGAACCCTACACAGGTGTAATTATGACTTTGAAACTTGGCGTCATCGGTACAGGTGCAATTGGTCAGGAACATATTCGTCGCTGCAGCCACGTGCTGCAGGGTGCACAGGTGGTTGCCGTCTCTGACATTAATGTCGAAGGCGCGCGTGCCGCACTGCAACGCCTGAATATTGAGGCGGAGGTATTCGAAAATGGACACGACGTGATTCAGTCTCCGGATGTTGATGCGGTGCTGGTCACCTCATGGGATCCGACCCATGAAGAGTTCACCTTAGCGGCGATTGCCGCCGGTAAACCGGTGTTCTGTGAAAAGCCGCTGGCGATGAGCGCCGAGGGCTGCCGCCGGGTCGTGGATGCAGAGATTCAGGCGGGTAAACGCCTGGTGCAGGTCGGCTTTATGCGTCCTTACGATGCGGGCTACCGTGCACTGAAAAAAGTAATTACCGATGGCGATATCGGTGAGCCGCTGATGCTGCACTGTGCGCACCGCAACCCGACCGTGCCGGAGAACTACACCACGCCGATGGCGATCACCAACACCCTGATCCACGAGCTGGATGTGCTGCGCTGGCTGACAAACGATGACTATAAAACGGTGCAGGTAGTCTTCCCGCGCGTTACCTCGAAGTCACACAGTCAGCTGAAAGATCCGCAGATCGTGCTGTTCGAAACCCAGAAAGGGGTTCGCATTGACGTCGAGATCTTCGTTAACTGCGCTTACGGCTATGACATTCAGTGTGAAGTAGTGGGTGAAGAGGGGATTGCGCGCCTGCCAGAGCCCTCTTCGGTGCAGCTGCGCAAAGAGGCCCGCCTGTCGAACACCATTCTGGTGGACTGGAAAGATCGCTTTATCGAGGCGTATGACGTTGAGCTGCAGGCGTTTATCAACGACATCAAAGCGGGCCAGTTGACCGGTCCTTCTGCCTGGGATGGCTTTGCCGCCTCAGTCGCCGCCGATGCCTGCATTAAAGCGCAGAACAGTGGTGCGATTGAGCCGGTAGAGATGCCGCCGCGTCCTGCTTTCTATAACTGATTTAGCTGTCTATGCGGCATGGCCGCTCTCCGCCTGGGAATAAGATAATGAACAAAGAGAATGTAAAACTGGCGATCGCCCCGATCGGCTGGACCAACGATGACATGCCGGATCTCGGCAGTGAGAATACCTTCCAGCAAACCGTCAGTGAGATGGCGCTGGCTGGCTTTACCGGCAGCGAAGTAGGCAGCAAATATCCCCGCGATCCGGCGATCCTGAAACCGATGCTCGACATTCGCGGCATCGAGATCTGTAACGCCTGGTTCAGCACCTTTTTCGCCAACGGCGACAAACAGAAAACCATCGAACAGTTCATCGAGCATATGAACTTCCTGCATGCAATGGGCGCGCGGGTGATTGGCTGTTCCGAGCAGAGCAAAAGTATTCAGGGCACCGGGCTTGCGGTGTTTGAAGAGAAAGCCATTTTCAGCGATGAAGAGTGGCAGTTAACCGCGGAAGGCTACAACGAACTGGCCCGCATCGCGGCGGAGAAGGGGATGCGCGTGACGCTGCATCACCACATGGGCACCGGCATTCAGACCACTGAAGAGATTGACCGGTTTATGGAGATGACCGACGAGCAGGTCGGTTTGCTCTATGACACCGGCCACGTCTACTACTCCGAATGCTCCCAGCAGAAGATGCTGGCGGTACTGGAGAAATATCTGCCGCGCATCTTCCACGTTCATCTTAAGGATGTGCGTGATGAGGTGGTCGCCGAGGTGCGTGAGAACCATCTCTCGTTCCTGGAAGGAGTGAAAAAGGGCACCTTTACCGTACCGGGCGATGGCGTGATCGACTTCAGACCGGTGTTCAAAATCCTGGATGATTACGGCTATAAAGGCTGGATGGTGGTTGAAGCGGAGCAGGATCCGGCACTGGCCAATCCGTTTGAATATGCGGTGAAAGCGCGGAAA
Source organism: Pantoea sp. CFSAN033090 (assembly GCF_001264395.1). NCBI lineage: Bacteria > Pseudomonadati > Pseudomonadota > Gammaproteobacteria > Enterobacterales > Erwiniaceae > Pantoea > Pantoea sp. CFSAN033090. Next base: position 111,712 of record NZ_LGYX01000003.1, read on the forward strand.
TATATTCGCGAGAATGCAGGTTTATAAAAAGCCCTTCTGAACGAAGGCTGGCTTCCCCGTGCAGGGAAGCCAGCCTTTTGTTTTACTTCAGCGTAATGCTTTTCACGATGTTGTCAGCATCGCTCTGCGCCTGCTGCTGATTATCACCTGGCAGCGTAATCTGCAGCGTCACCAGTTTGCCATCCACTTTCGCCAGAACCACTGAAGACCATGAGGTCTGGTTATTGGCAGAAATCACCGTATCCAGCTGCTGTGCGGGCTGATCTTTTAGCGTCACAGATTTGTTCGACACCACCTGCAACTGCGGATCGCGGTTACGCTGCTGCTGTTCCATACGCTGCGACAGCACATCCAGACCATCATTGGTCGGGTCACCGGCAATCACAATAATGGCGCGGGCACCGGTTTCATCCGCATAAACGTGCATGTTAGTGGTCTGCGAACCCAGTTTACCGCTTTTATCGGACATGCCTGGTGGCAGCGAGAAGCTCAGTTTGCCATCCATCAGCGTGACGGTTTGCGCCGACTGACTGGCGCTGACGCCGTTGTCATTCGCCGCTTCATCTTTCTTCTGGTCACAGGCCGCTAAGCCGAGTACCAGTAAACCCATTCCTACATATTTCACCAGGTTGCGCATCAGAATCCCTTTTTAAGTTTCCAGTCAGGCATTAATACAACAGGAATCAGGTTGCAAACGCAACCTGATGATTGTCAGAAGATCTTAGCGGATAGTAGTGGAAACCGTATGGGCACTTAGCCGAAATTGACCTGGCGGGCGGTCTGGCGTTCAGCCAGACGTTTCAGCGCCGCGTTGAGCAGCACGCCGTAGGCGGGCAGGAAGAAGACCATGCAGATCAGTACCTTGAAGCTGTAATCCACCAGAGCAATCTCAACCCAGTGCTGCGCCATAAACACATCGGGGCTTTTATAGAAGGCGATAAAGAAGAAGGCCAGCGTATCGCTGATATTCCCCAGGAACATGGCGCAGCCCGGCGCAATCCACCACTGTGGCAGGCGACGCAGACGGTTGAATACGTGAACGTCGAGAATCTGACCCAGCGCGTAAGCCATAAAGCTGGCGCAGGCGATACGGGCAACAAACAGATTCATCACTTCCAGTGCCTGCCAGCCCTGCCATTCACCCTGATAGAACAACGCTGAGACGCTGTAAGAGATAAACAGTGCCGGGATCATCACGGCCAGAATAATGCGTCGGGCCAGCGGTGCGCCAAAAATACGCACGGTGAGATCGGTCGCCAGGAAGATAAACGGGAAGCTGAATGCACCCCAGGTGGTGTGGAAGCCAAACACTGAAATAGGCAACTGAACCAGATAGTTACTCGAAGTGATCACCAGCAGGTGAAACAGCGATAACCAGAAAAGCGCATGCATGCGCTGACGCGAAGAAAATGCGAGCATATTCAACCTTTTTAATGTTGGGGTGAGGGAACCCATTGCGGGACGCCGTTCGGGCAGCGCCTGGCAGTTTTATGAGCAAAAAGCGGCGGCATCTTACCGCGTTGTGCTTTTTATGCAATGGTTAATTTTAGCGCAATCGTTATCGCCTTGCTTCACCGCCAGCACGCGCTAGAATGAGCGCCCCTTACCTGAACCGAGTTGATTATGAGCGATGCTTTTTCCTCTGCCGACCATCAGCTGGATGCCCGTGGCCTGCGTTGCCCGGAGCCGGTGATGATGGTGCGCAAAACCGTACGCAGCCTGCAGGATGGCGAGACGTTGCTGATCATCGCCGATGATCCGGCCACCACGCGCGATATTCCCGGCTTCTGCCGCTTTATGGAACATGGCTTGCTGGCGCAGCAAACCGACACGCTGCCCTATCAGTTTCTGATCCGCAAAGGCATGGCGGGTTGACGACAGCCGTACAGGCCGCCGTTAACCTCACTCTTCAGATCAGAAGCCGCCTGCTCAGGCGCGGCGACGCAGTAACCGCAGCGCGTTGGCGGTGACCAGCGCGGTCGCACCCGAATCTGCCAGCACCGCCAGCCAGAGTCCGGTCAGACCCAGCAGGGTTGTGACCAGGAAAATCGCCTTTAGCCCCAGCGCAATACCGATATTCTGACGGATGATGCGCCGAGTCCGGCGTGCCAGCGCAATCATCGGAGCCAGATTGCTGAGCTGATTACGCGTCAGGGCAGCATCGGCCGCTTCCAGCGCCACATCGGTGCCGCTGCCCATCGCAATGCCCAGCGTTGCCGCTTTCATTGCTGGCGCGTCGTTAATGCCATCCCCGACCATCGCCAGCGGCTGTTGCTGACTCAGTTCGCGGATCGCCGCGACTTTATCGGCGGGCAGCAGACTGGCGCGATAATCAATATCGAGCTGGCGGGCAATGGTCGCCGCAGCGCGCGGATTGTCGCCGGTCAGCATCAGGCTCTCAATACCCAGCTTTTTCAGCGCCTTTAACGCCTCGACGGCGTCGTCGCGCAACTGATCGCGCAGAGCCAGCGCACCCAGCGCTTCGCCATCGCGCATCAGCACCACCAGGGTTTCACCTTCAGCTTCCTGTTGCGCTATCTGCGCATTTTGCTGCGGCGTCAGACCGGGTGCATGGCCGGGCGTCAGCAGCTGAATCTGCTGGCCAGCGACTTTCGCGCTGATGCCGCGTCCCGCCTGCACCTGCTGATCCTGCGCGTCAGGAATCACCAGATCACGCGCCTGCGCGGCCGCCACGATAGCGCTGGCCAGCGGATGGGTGGCACCCTGTTCCGCAGCGGCGCTCAGCGCCAGCATCTCTGACTCGCTGGCCGTGCCAAAGCGCAGGATCTGCGTCAGTTGTGGCTTGCCCAGCGTCAGAGTACCGGTTTTATCAAACGCCATTCTGCGCACCGAACTCAGCCGCTCCAGCGCCGCACCGCCTTTGATCAGTGCGCCCTGTCGCGCCGCTGCAGCCAGCCCGGAGGTAATGGCGGCAGGCGTGGAGATCACCAGTGCACAGGGGCAGCCAATCAACAGCAGTGTCAGCCCTTTGTAGATCCACGGCTGCCAGTCGCCTGCGCCGAGCAGTGGCGGCACCACCATCACCAGCAGCGACAGCAGCATGACCAGCGGCGTGTAAATACGGCTGAACTGGTCGATAAAGCGTTCGACCGGCGCACGATGCGTTTCCGCTTCTTCAATCAGCTGCAGGATACGGTCGATCGCGCTTTCACCCGGCTTCGACACCACTTCCAGCATCACCAGGCGATCAACGCTGGTAGCACCGGCGAGGATTTTTTCGCCGCTGGCCCGCGTTACCGGCAGTGATTCACCGGTCAGCGCGCTCTCATCGAAACTGGCAAGCGGGCTGATTAAGCTGCCATCGACCGGCAAGCGGCTGCCCGCCGCGACTTCAATCACATCGCCGGGTTGCAGCGCTGCGAGCGGTACCTCAGTACGTTTGCCCTGTTCAAGACGGATCGCCGATTCAGGCCGCAACGCCATCAGGCTGGTAACGCCGCTGCGCGCCCTGGAAGCGGCATAGCTTTCCAGCTGTTCGCCCAGCTGAAACAACACCAGCACCATCGCGGCTTCAGCGTGTGCGCCTATAATCAGTGCGCCAGCTGACGCCAGCGTCATTAATGTCTCAATAGTAAAAGGCGATCCGCTGCGCAGACGCTGCCAGGCACCGCGCGCCACCGGGACCAGGCCGACCAGCGTGGTCAGCACAAACAGCCGATCGCCCCAGGCGGGCGCGAACTGGCTGAGAATGCTACTGGCAAGCACCAGCAGCGCCAGCAAAATCAGCATCCGGTTATGCTGCCAGCCCGGCGTAGCGGGGGATGTGGCCGACGTGGCTGATGGGGTTGCGAGCTGGAACCCGGCTTTTTTCACCGCCTGTTTAACGGCGTTTTGTACATCGTGTTCAGCGTTGACCACCAGTTTCTCGCTGCTGAACAAGACACGGGCGTCGGTCACGCCACTTACCTGACGGACAGCGGTTTCAATGGTGCGGGCACACGACGGGCAATCCATCCCGCTGACCTGCCAGCTAAAGGGATAACTGTCGGCGCCTCGCCGGTCGCTTTCCTCAGCGGTGTCGGCGTCGTTGCCAGGGCTGCAGTGACTGTCACAGCAACAGCCTGCCGTCTCGGCAGGTACAGGCGTCGCGGCGTGAATAGAAAGGGAGAGGGGGCGGGCCTGGCGAACCTGGCACAGCGGTTTTGCTGCGGCGTGACTGGCACGGGGTTTGCCGCAGCCACAGGCGTGATGTTGATGCATATGACCTCCAGAGTGTAAGGGTAGTGGGATGAGCAACGCAGCCCATCCCTTATCCTACACTCTGGAGTGAACTCCAGAGTCAAGGCTATTTTTTCAGACGACCCACAACGAGCGCACGATCATAAAGTGACCGGCGAAGTAGCAGGCGGCGACAATCGCGCTGTCGGCGGTAAAGCGGCGACGATAGTGTGAGATAAACCAGACGGCGTTTGCCAGCAGCAGCAGACCGGCACCCACCATGATCGAGAAGCTGTAATCGGTCGGGCGGAAGAAGTACTGCTCGGTCGCTATCCAGGTCATCACCAGCGTCATGCCGATAAAGGTGCAGACAGGCCAGCGCAGATCTTCCAGTCGGCTCCAGATGATGCCAATCAGGGCGGCACCGATGATGAGCAGCGTCAGCGGAATCGGCCAGAAGAAGGTCATGGTCATGCTGGCGGCGAAGCAGAGGGTATAAAGCAGGTGCGACAGGAAGAAAGCCCCGATGGCATAGAGCATCTGCTGACGCGGCAGCAGCGTTAACGCATCACCGACCAGCGTCGCGACCAGACCGGCCAGAATCAGGTAGTCCGTAGTCTGCAGCACCGGTGCCTGCCAGGCCAGTCCGACAAGCAGCAGCAGCGTGACCGGCTTAAATAACCAGCGTTGCCATTGCGGGCCGCGATAGGTGGCGTCGACATAGAGCCAGCCGGAGAAAAGTACAGCGAGGAAAGACCAGAGCATTGTTTCTCCCTTTTTTGTTCAAAATGGTGAAAGATCCCAAAATATCCCTTCCAGTTTAGGTTAAGCCTCTGAGATGTGACAATCAGGCAACTCTGGTTGTATGCTTTGCCGCCTGATTAATCATCCTGCAGGCACAAGAACGCTATGAGCAAACCGCCGCTAATCTTTATCATCGTTCTGGCGATTATCGCCGTGCTGGCGACCCGTCAGTTCATTAAGCAACGCCGGGAAGTGGCGGTGAATGACGCTTCACCCGAGCGTTCTCTGCAGGCTGAGGTCAAAACCAAACGTGAATTTCCTGCACCCAATCGCCGTTCACGGCAGCGGGAAGTGATCGCCGGGGAAGAGATGCGCTACGAGGTGCTGTTTCACCCGCTTAACGGTGCCAGCGACATCAAAGTGCAGCTTAAAGAGGCGGAATATCATCAGCTGGACAAGGGCGCCAGAGGTGAACTGAAGATGCAGGGCACGCGCTTTATCAGCTTCACACCCCGGCAGTAACCGGCGGGCAGTGCGCCCGCCCGGAATTATTTCTTGCGTGGGAAGTTTTTCTTCTGCCAGGCGACCAGTTCGAACACCCCGAACAGAAACACTTTGGCCTGGGTGACGCGGTCAATCGGCGGCGCATCTTTGGTCTGCGTGGTGCGCAGTAACACCAGCTGCAGGCCATGCATCAGGATCATGAAAATCAGCGCAACGTTGATAAAATAAGTCAGCGGTTTCGGGTAGGGATGAACCAGGTTAGCCAGCAGAAATCCCCATACGCATAGCATCAACAGACGCCCCAAATTAAGTAACATCCTGCGTCTCCTGTTGACGTTGATACAAACGATAAGCCACTTGTCCGGCTATTTTCTCGCGATAAAGATCCCACTCTGGCGGCACCGGCGGTGCGCCATTTTCCACTTCACTTTCGATGTAAATCAGCGCCTGATCGGCCAGCCAGTGATTCTGCTCCAGCAGCTGTAACGTCTGTTCCAGCAATCCCTGACGAAACGGCGGATCGATAAACACCACATCAAAGGGTTCACCTGGCTGTGCCAGCCAGTTTAACGCATTGGTCTGAATCACGGTGCCATTACTGGCGCGCAACGTCTGCAGATTTTTTGTCAGCTGCTGCGCCACCGGCCGTTCCAGCTCGAGCAGCGTCGCCGATCCCGCGTAACGCGACAGGGCTTCCAGTCCTAATGCGCCGCTACCGGCAAAGCAGTCGAGGCAGCGCGCCTCTGGCAGCACCGGGGCCAGCCAGTTAAACAGCGTCTCACGTACCCGATCGGTGGTCGGGCGCAGTCCGGCGCTGTCCGGCACCGGCAGTTTGCGTCCGCGCCACTGGCCGCCAATGATGCGAATCTGCCCGGCACCGCCTGTACTGCGGGGGTTTTTATTCATCTTGCTCACAACTCGTCATAATTTGTTGCGTAGTTTAACGGGCGAATCGGTGAGAAGAAACGTTAAAAAAGGGTGCTGTGGTGAGCTGGCTGGAAAGTGTTAGACTACTGAGTTGCTGAAGTCATGCATTATTCTGCGGTTTACGCCGGTCTGGCGCTGACCAACTTTCATTGATTTACCCCTGGAAACCACGCGCGACCGGGACAAAGCCATCGAGGAGTGTCGTCACACAATGGCAAAAGAGAAAAAACGTGGCTTTTTTTCCTGGCTGGGATTTGGCAAAGAGGAAGAGAAACAACCTGTAGCGGAGGAGCAGACACAAGAGGTCGCAGAACCCGCAGAGCAGCAGGCAGAACAGGACGCCCCGGCATTAAGCCAGGCTGAAGCGCAAGCGGAAGAGACTGTCGTTATCACCGAAACGGTGGCCGGGCAGCAGCGTGAGGCGGAAGTCACCGCGGCAGCGCCGCACGAGTCAGCACCCATGGTGCTGGATGAAGCTGCGCCGATTGAGGCCGATCCTGAAGCGCTACTGGAAATCACCGCACCTGAACATGACGCGACGCCGGTTATTGACGCCGACGACGTGGTAAAACCAGCCGTTGATGCGGAACCCGCCGATGCGCCGTTAAGCGAAGAAGAGCTGACCGCCCTGGCACTGGGCGACGCCCCGATCGTTGAAACCCCGGACAGCGAAGCGGACGCGCCATTAAGCGAAGAAGAGCTGACCGCGCTGGCGCTGGATGACGCCGGGATCGTTGAAACCCCGCACAGCGAAACCGAAGCGCCGTTAAGCGATGAAGCGCTGACGCCGGACGAGGCTGCGATCGTTGAAACATCGGACAGCGAAGCGGAAGCGCCGCTGACCGAAGAAGAGCTGACCGCACTGGCACTGGGCGAAGCCGAAGTCACCGACGCGGAACCGGCAGAGACATTATCCGATACCGTCAGCGATCTCCCGCTGGCCGCCGCGCCACTCATCGTGCAGGAGCAGGAGCGTCCCAGCAAAGAGGGCTTCTTTGCCCGCCTGAAGCGCAGCCTGGTGAAAACCCGTCAGAACCTCGGTTCCGGTTTTATCAGCCTGTTCCGTGGCAAAAAGATTGATGATGAGCTGTTTGACGAGCTGGAAGAGCAACTGCTGATTGCGGATGTGGGTGTGGATACCACTCGCCGCATCATCACGCATCTGACCCAGCAGGCAAACCGCAAGCAGCTGCGTGACGCGGAAGCGCTCTTCGGCCTGCTGAAAGCGGAGATGGCCTCGATTCTGGCGAAAGTGGACGCGCCACTGGACGTCTCAGGCAAAACGCCGTTTGTGATCCTGATGGTTGGCGTCAATGGTGTAGGTAAAACCACCACCATCGGTAAACTGGCGCGCCAGTATCAGGCTGAAGGCAAATCCGTGATGTTAGCGGCTGGTGATACCTTCCGCGCCGCGGCTGTTGAGCAGCTGCAGGTGTGGGGCCAGCGCAATAACATTCCGGTGATTGCTCAGCACACCGGTGCAGATTCCGCTTCGGTGATCTTCGATGCTATTCAGGCGGCTAAATCGCGTGGCGTTGACGTGCTGATTGCCGATACCGCGGGTCGTCTGCAGAACAAATCGCACCTGATGGAAGAGCTGAAAAAAATCACCCGTGTGATGAAGAAACTGGATGATTCAGCGCCACACGAAGTGATGCTGACGCTGGATGCCAGCACCGGACAGAATGCGGTCAGCCAGGCTCGACTGTTTAACGAAGCCGTTGGCGTGACCGGTATTGCGCTCACCAAGCTGGATGGCACCGCCAAAGGCGGCGTGATCTTCTCGGTGGCCGATCAGTTCGGTATTCCGATTCGCTACATCGGCGTCGGTGAAGGCATTGAAGATTTACGGCCGTTTAAGGCGGAAGATTTTATTGAGGCACTGTTTGCCCGAGAGGACTAATTAGGATGATTCGCTTTGAAGAGGTCAGTAAGGCATATCTCGGCGGACGTCAGGCGCTGCAGGGAGTAGATTTCCGTCTGCGTCCTGGCGAAATGGCGTTTCTGACCGGCCACTCCGGTGCCGGTAAAAGTACCTTGCTGAAGCTGATTTGTGGCATTGAGCGCCCGAGTGCCGGAAAAATCTGGTTCAGCGGCCATGACATTTCCCGCCTGCGTAACAGCGAGGTGCCTTTTCTGCGTCGTCAGATCGGCATGATTTTCCAGGATCACCACCTGCTGATGGATCGTTCGGTTTATGAAAATGTGGCGATCCCGCTGATTATCTCCGGTGCCAGCGGCGAAGATATTCGTCGTCGTGTTTCGGCGGCACTGGATAAAGTGGGTCTGCTCGACAAAGCGAAAAGTTATCCGATTCAGCTTTCTGGCGGTGAACAGCAGCGTGTGGGCATCGCCCGTGCGGTGGTGAACAAGCCCGCCGTGCTGCTGGCCGATGAACCGACAGGTAACCTTGACGACGCGCTGTCAGAAGATATTCTGCGCCTGTTCGAAGAGTTCAACCGCGTCGGCGTCACCGTCCTGATGGCGACGCATGACAGCGGTCTTATCGCCCGACGCAACTACCGGATGATGACGCTGAATCAGGGACGTCTGCACGGAGGCCACGATGGTCAATAAACGCATTAAACGTCCGGCTGCGCCGAAAGCGAAGCAGCAGTCAAAGAGCAAAGCGCTGAAAGGCGGCTGGCAGGAGCAGTGGCGCTATGCGCTGCGCGGCACGCTTTCTGATATGTGGCGTCAGCCGCTGGCAACCCTGCTGACGGTGATGGTCATCGCCATTTCACTGACGCTGCCCAGCGTCTGCTACATGGTGTGGAAAAACGTCAGCCAGGCGGCAACGCAGTGGTATCCTGCGCCGCAGTTAACCGTTTATCTCTCCAAAACGCTGGATGACACGGCGGCAGAAAACGTGGTGGCGCAGCTCAAGCAGGTCGAAGGCGTGGATAACGTCAACTACCTGACGCGGGAAGAGGCGCTGAACGAGTTCCGCAACTGGTCAGGCTTTGGCGGCGCAATGGATATGCTGGAGCAGAATCCGCTGCCTGCGGTGGCCATCATTACACCTAAGCTCAATTTCCAGAACTCAGACACCATGCAAAGCCTGCGCGATCGGGTGACCAAAGTGCAGGGCGTGGATGAAGTGCGGATGGATGATAGCTGGTTTGCGCGGCTGGCGGCGCTGACCGGGCTGGTGGGGCAGATCGCCTCAATGATTGGTGTGCTGATGATCGTGGCAGTGTTCCTGGTGATCGGTAACAGCGTCCGGCTCAGCATCTTTGCCCGACGCGACACCATTAACGTGCAGAAGCTGATTGGTGCCACTGACGGCTTTATCCTGCGTCCATTCCTCTATGGCGGGGCGCTGCTGGGCTTCAGCGGGGCAGTGCTGTCACTGCTGCTGTCGGAAGTGCTGGTGCTGCGTCTGCAGTCCGTTGTTGCCAGTGTGGCGACGGTATTTGGTACCACCTTCTCGCTGGAAGGCTTCTCGTGGGATGAGGCGCTGCTGCTGTTACTGATTGCGGCGATCATCGGCTGGGTGGCTGCGTGGCTGGCAACGGTACAACATTTACGTCGATTTACGCCGCAGTAAACGCCTGCAACATTTTTTTGTTATAATGGTCCTCTGCTACCGATGGTGGGTGCAGAGGATATTTCCCCTCTTCCCTTCCTGTCATCTGTGTGTAAAATATTCACCGCTATAATTGAACTTGTGGATAACTTTACCACTCTAAGTAGCACAGATTGCTTTCGGATTTCGCGCGACGTTAACGTAATGTATCGTCTGCGCAGGGAAATGTGCGGCAATTCCACTGAATTTGTGAGGGTTTGAATGACCAAAGAAATGCAAACTTTAGCTATTGCTCCTCTTGGCAACCTGGAGTCTTACGTCCGGGCTGCGAATACCTGGCCGATGCTCTCGGCAGAAGAGGAAAAAGCGTTGGCTGAACGGCTGCATTACCAGGGCGATCTGGATGCGGCAAAGACGCTGATCCTGTCTCACCTACGCTTTGTAGTTCATATCGCTCGTAATTACTCCGGCTACGGTCTGCCACAGGCTGACCTGGTCCAGGAAGGCAATATCGGCCTGATGAAAGCGGTACGTCGCTTCAACCCAGAAGTGGGCGTGCGTCTGGTTTCGTTTGCCGTGCACTGGATTAAAGCGGAGATTCACGAATACGTGCTGCGTAACTGGCGTATCGTGAAAGTCGCGACCACCAAAGCACAGCGTAAGCTGTTCTTTAACCTGCGTAAAACCAAGCAGCGTCTGGGCTGGTTCAATCAGGACGAAGTCGAGATGGTTGCGCGTGAGCTGGGCGTAAGCAGCAAAGATGTGCGTGAAATGGAATCGCGTATGGCCGCGCAGGATATGACCTTTGATATGTCTGCCGACGACGAGAGCAGCGAAGGCCGATCTATGGCACCCGTGCTTTATCTTCAGGATAAAACCTCTGACTTTGCTGACGGCATTGAAGAGGATAACTGGGATGCGCACGCGGCTGACAAGCTGAGCTATGCGATGGAAGGTCTGGATGAGCGTAGTCAGCACATCATTCGCGCCCGCTGGCTGGACGAAGACAATAAAACCACGCTGCAGGAGCTGGCCGATCAGTACGGCGTGTCAGCCGAACGTGTCCGGCAGCTGGAGAAGAATGCCATGAAGAAACTACGTATGGCGATCGAAGCGTAACGCACTTCGACATCTTAAGGGGCGACTTTATGTCGCCCTTTTTGTTTTTCTGCGCCTGACTATTCTACTGCCATTATCCAGCCATCACTCTGCGCCCTGAAGCCACACGCCTGCATAAAGGCTGCCCGCACCTGCTGATCGTCACTGCCATCATCGGCAATCCACCAGTCCGCTATCGACCCATTCTGCCTGATCGTCTCTTCCAGTAAATATTGTCCCACCCCGCGTCGGCGCGTGACATCGCGCACCGACAGCCGGTGAACTTTGCCGTGGATCCCGGCGATTTCCAGCTGCAAACCCGCCAGTAGCCGGTCGTTAAAACGGGCAGCATAGAGACGATGGCGCTCATCCAGCTGCTGCTCCAGTTGTTCAATCTCCAGATCCGGCCAGACTTTGCCAAGATCAATGCGGTCCTGCGCGGTCAGCGTGGTTAAACGCTGGATAGTGAGCTTCATAACAAAAACCTCTGTAACAGGGGAAAGTGCAGCGAAAATGTACAACCAGAGTGCTACCACATTTTCATCAATAAAACAGGTCAAAAGATGGTCGGGATGCCAGGATGATAGTTGTAAACAGGGAGAGCGTGCGATCAATCCAGCATAACGCGCTGGCAAAGCGGTGAAAAACCGGCCGTTGCCTCCAGTGTATTATGCTGTTTCACTCAGTCAATTCTGAATATGTCAGTTGATTTACAGAAGAAACTTCCTGTTTAATAACCTGAAAAATAAAGCCTTATTAATAAAAAATGTCAGAAAAGTACGCTAACTCATTCATGCTTAATCAGTTTTCGACTTTATCTGACAGCACAAACACTCACAACATACACGACAAAACAAATGGGGTAGTCAGGATGAAAATGAAAGGTCGCGCATTACTGGCGGGATGTGTAGCACTGGCGATGAGCCATGCGGCGCTGGCTGAAGATATCAAAGTGGCGATTGTTGGCGCAATGTCTGGCCCGGTGGCGCAGTACGGCGACATGCAGTTCGCCGGTGCGACTCAGGCAATTGAAGATATCAACGCCAAAGGCGGTGTTAACGGCAACAAACTGGTTGCGGTGAAATATGACGACGCCTGTGACCCGAAACAGGCGGTTGCGGTAGCGAACAAGGTGATTAACGACGGCATCCGCTACGTGATCGGTCATCTCTGCTCTTCATCCACCCAGCCCGCTTCTGACATCTATGAAGATGAAGGCGTGCTGATGATTACCCCGGCGGCGACCGCCCCTGACCTGACTTCCCGCGGCTATAAACTGATTATGCGCACCACCGGTCTCGACTCCGATCAGGGGCCGACCGCCGCGAAATATGTGATGAGCGAGCTTAAACCGCAGCGCATCGCCGTAGTGCATGACAAACAGCAGTATGGCGAAGGCCTGGCGCGCTCCGTACAGGAGAGCCTGAAAAAGCAGGGCGCTAATATCGTGATGTTTGAAGGTATCACCGCTGGCGATAAAGATTTCTCTACGCTGGTCGCGCGCTTCAAGAAAGAGAACGTCGATTTCGTCTATTTCGGCGGTTACTACCCGGAAATGGGCCAGATCGTGCGTCAGGCACGTGCTGCGGGCCTGAAAACCCAGTTTATGGGACCGGAAGGCGTGGGTAACGCCTCGCTGTCGAACATCGCCGGTGCCGCTTCTGAAGGCATGCTGGTGACCCTGCCAAAACGCTACGACCAGGTTGAAACCAACAAACCGATCGTGGAAGCGCTGAAAGCGAAGAAACTGGATCCGACCGGACCGTTCGTCTGGACCACCTATGCCGCACTGCAGTCGCTGGCAACCGGCATGGAGCGCAGCAAGAGCGCTGAGCCGGACGCTATCGTGAAAAACCTCAAGGAAGGTGCCGCGGTGCCAACCGTGATGGGCAACCTGAACTGGGATGAGAAGGGTGACCTTAAGGGCTTTGAATTCGGCGTCTTTAAATGGCATGCCGATGGCACCTCGACTGCTGTGAAGTAAACCAGGCTGTTTTGTGGTGAGCGGGAGACCGGTTAACCGGTTTCCCCTGACCAGCGACACGAACGCCTGGTGCTGGTCTGCCAGGCGTTTTTTGTACCCCGATCGCCCACGATCGGTTAAGTAAGGGTCAAGGTATGTCCGAGCAGTTCCTCTATTTTATTCAGCAGATGTTTAACGGTGTGACCCTGGGTAGCACCTACGCGCTGATCGCCATCGGTTACACCATGGTTTACGGCATTATCGGCATGATCAACTTCGCCCACGGCGAGGTCTACATGATCGGTAGCTATGTCTCCTTTATCGTGATTGCCGCCCTGATGATGATGGGCATCGACACCACCTGGCTGATGATTGCGGCCGGCTTTGTGATGGCGGTAATTATCTCCAGCGCCTACGGCTGGAGCATCGAGCGCGTCGCCTACCGGCCTGTGCGCTCGTCCAAGCGCCTGATTGCGCTGATCTCCGCCATCGGGATGTCGATATTCCTGCAAAACTACGTCAGCCTGACGCAGGGTTCACGCGACCTGGCGCTGCCGAGTCTGATTACCGGACAGTGGACGGTAGGCGAGAGCAACGGCTTTGCCGCCACGATTTCTACCATGCAGATAGTGATCTGGGTGGTGACGTTCCTGGCGATGCTGGCGCTGACCACCTTTATCCGCTATTCACGCATGGGCCGCGCCTGCCGCGCCTGCGCAGAAGACCTGAAAATGGCCAGCCTGCTGGGGATAAACACTGACCGCGTGATCTCGCTGACCTTTGTCATCGGTGCCGCGATGGCCGCGGTGGCGGGCGTATTGCTGGGACAGTTCTACGGTTCAATCAACCCCTTCATCGGCTTTATGGCAGGTATGAAGGCATTCACCGCCGCCGTGCTGGGCGGGATTGGCAGTATTCCGGGCGCGATGATTGGTGGTCTGGTACTGGGCATCGCCGAGGCGCTGACCTCGGCCTATCTCAGCACGGAATATAAAGATGTGGTCTCGTTTGCCCTGCTGATTGTGGTGCTGCTGGTGATGCCGACCGGGATTCTGGGTCGCCCGGAGGTCGAAAAAGTATGAAGACTTCCTTTATCAATGCCCTGATCTCCTCGGTGATGCTGCTGGTGCTCGCCACCTTCTTTATGGGGCTGCGCCTGAACCTGGACGGCACTAATCTGGTGGTGCAGAACGCCGGTAGCGTGCGCTGGAACTGGATCGCCACAGGCTGTGCGGTGGTGTTTCTGTTTCAGCTGCTGCGTCCGGTATGGCAAAGCGGCCTGAAGAAAATCTCCGGTCCGGCGCTGGTGTTACCGGGTCTGGATGGCTCGACGCCGAAGCAGAAACTGGTGATGGCGGTGCTGATTATCGCCGCCGTTGCCTGGCCATTCCTGGTGTCACGCGGCACCGTCGATATCGCCACCATGACGCTGATCTACGTGATGCTCGGTCTGGGCTTAAACGTGGTGGTCGGCCTCTCTGGCCTGCTGGTGCTGGGTTATGGCGGCTTTTACGCCATCGGTGCCTATACCTTTGCGCTGTTGAACCACTATTACGGTCTCGGCTTCTGGCAGTGCCTGCCGCTCTCCGGCATAGTTGCCGCGCTGTTTGGTCTGCTGCTGGGCTTCCCGGTGCTGCGACTGCGCGGCGACTATCTGGCGATAGTGACGCTGGGCTTCGGTGAGATCGTGCGTATTCTGCTGCTGAACAATACCGCCCTGACCGGCGGGCCGAATGGCATCAGCCAGATCCCGAAACCGACGCTGTTTGGTCTGGAGTTTGGTCGTACGCCGCGTGAAGGCGGCTGGGATACCTTCCATAACTTCTTTGGGCTGAAGTACGATCCCAGCGACCGCATTATCTTCCTCTACCTGGTGGCGCTGCTGCTGGTGGTGCTGACGCTGTTTGTGATCAACCGGCTGCTGCGGATGCCGCTGGGCCGAGCCTGGGAAGCCCTGCGCGAGGATGAGATTGCCTGTCGTTCACTGGGCCTCAGCCCGACCCGCATCAAGCTGACCGCCTTTACCATCAGTGCCGCGTTTGCCGGTTTTGCCGGCAGCCTGTTCGCGGCGCGTCAGGGCTTTGTCAGCCCGGAATCCTTTACCTTTGTCGAATCCGCCTTTGTGCTGGCGATTGTCGTCCTGGGCGGGATGGGGTCGCAGTTTGCGGTGATTCTGGCCGCCATCCTGCTGGTGGTGTCACGCGAGCTGATGCGCGATCTCAATGAGTACAGCATGCTGGTGCTGGGTGGCCTGATGGTGCTGATGATGATCTGGCGTCCGCAGGGCCTGTTGCCGATGAAGCGTCCGCATCTGAAGCTCAGAACCGGTAAACAAGGAGAGCAGGCATGATTCAGCCTTTATTAGCCGTTGAAGGCCTGATGATGCGCTTCGGCGGTCTGTTAGCCGTGAACAATGTGGCGCTGGAGCTGCGTCCGCAGGAGATCGTTTCGCTGATTGGCCCCAACGGTGCCGGTAAAACCACCGTGTTTAACTGCCTGACCGGCTTTTACAAGCCAACCGGCGGGACGATCACATTGCGTGAGCAGCATCTGGAAGGGTTGCCGGGCCAGAAGATTGCGCGGATGGGCATCGTGCGGACGTTCCAGCACGTGCGTCTGTTCCGTGAGATGACGGTCATTGAGAACCTGCTGGTGGCGCAGCATCAGCATCTGAAAAGCGGCGTATTTTCCGGTCTGCTGAAAACCCCGGCGTTTCGCCGCAGTGAGAACGAGGCGCTGGATCGTGCGGCGACCTGGCTGGAGCGGGTGGGGCTGCTGGATCTGGCTAACCGTCAGGCAGGCAATCTGGCCTATGGTCAGCAGCGTCGACTGGAGATTGCGCGCTGTATGGTGACGCGCCCGGAAATTCTGATGCTGGATGAACCGGCGGCGGGCCTTAATCCCAAAGAGACGCACGAGCTGGACGCGCTGATTGCGGAGCTGCGTGGCGAACACAAGGTGTCGGTGCTGCTGATTGAACATGATATGAAGCTGGTGATGGGGATTTCTGACCGTATTTATGTGGTCAATCAGGGAACGCCGCTGGCTAACGGAACGCCGGAAGAGATTCGTAATAACCCGGATGTCATTCGTGCCTATTTAGGAGAGGCCTGAGATGGCAAATGCGATGTTAACCATTGAGAGCGTCAGCGCTCATTACGGCAAAATTCAGGCGCTGCACAACGTCAGCCTCTATATCAATCAGGGCGAAATCGTCACCCTGATTGGCGCTAACGGTGCCGGGAAAACCACGCTGCTGGGTACGCTGTGCGGCGAGCCGCGCGCGACGCAGGGCACCATTACCTTTGATGGCAAAACCATCACCGACTGGCAAACCTCGCGCATTATGCGTGAAGCGATCGCCATCGTGCCGGAAGGCCGACGGGTTTTTTCGCGCATGACGGTGGAAGAGAACCTGGCGATGGGAGGCTTTTTTGCCAGCCGTCCGGACTACCTGACGCGGATCAAGCGCGTTTATGAACTTTTTCCGCGTCTGGAGGAGCGTAAAATCCAGCGCGCCGGGACGATGTCGGGCGGCGAACAGCAGATGCTGGCGATTGGCCGTGCGCTGATGAGCCAGCCGCGCCTGCTGTTGCTGGATGAGCCGTCGCTGGGACTGGCACCGATCATTATTCAGCAGATCTTCGACACCATTGAGCAGCTGCGCAGCGAGGGGATGACGATTTTTCTGGTGGAGCAGAATGCGAATCAGGCGCTGAAGCTGGCGGATAGGGGTTATGTGCTGGAGAACGGGCATGTGGTGCTCGAAGACACAGGTGCAGCACTCCTTTCCAACGAAGCCGTCCGCAGTGCTTACTTAGGTGCCTGATGGGGCACGGCCTGGCTTGCTTGCCATTTCGACACCGGGCAGTGCTCGTAATCCTCACGTATATATATACGCTCCGGTTACTGCGCGCTTTGGTACACAGGCCTGGCTTACTGGTCAGGTTGCGGTTGGGCAGTGCTCGCCATCCTCACGTACTACGTGTACGCTCCGGTGGCTGCGCGCTGTCCGCCCGCAACCTGCCTGCGCCGCCGACGGCCTTCAAAATGGGTGTGTGATGCGGCGCAGACGGCCTTGAGTGTCGGTGTTAGAGGGGCCGCCATCGCCTTTTGCATTTGGTGAAGTAGAATCCGCTGCGGGCTTTTTTACTGCCCAGCCGCTCTGCAAATTATGTAACCAAAACCTGGCAGCAGTGACGCGTTACCGCTGCGCTGCCAGCCTCCTCTTTTGCGCATACCGGTCTGTCACCCGGCTGTCATCTTTCTGTTATTAATCCTTCATTTCCCCGTGTCATGTTACTTCGCGAAACAGAAATCCGTGATTTCACGCGTATTTACCTGCACAGGAAAATTCTATGTCCGTCGTTACCTTTCGTCGTAGCCTGATGAGCGTGCTGCTCGGTCTGACGCTCAGCAGCCATGCCATGGCTGCCACTGAGATCCCTTTCTGGCACTCTATGGAAGGCGAGCTAGGCAAAGAAGTGGATTCGCTGGCACAGCGTTTTAACCAGACGCATCCCGATTACAAAATTGTTCCGACCTACAAAGGTAACTACGAGCAGAGCCTGGCGGCAGGGATTGCGGCAGTGCGCAGCGGCAAAGCCCCTGCGGTGCTGCAGGTTTATGAAGTCGGTACGGCGACCATGATGGCCTCGCAGGCGATTGTGCCGGTGCATCAGGTCTTCAAAGACGCCGGTATCCCCTTTGATGAAAAGCAGTTCGTGCCAACGGTGGCGGGCTACTACAGCGACAGCAAAGGTCAGCTGATCTCTCAGCCGTTCAATAGCTCGACGCCAGTGCTCTACTACAACAAAGATGCCTTTAAAAAAGCGGGTCTGAACCCGGATCAACCACCGAAAACCTGGCAGGAGCTGGCGATGGATGCCGCTGCCCTGCGCAAATCGGGCATGAGCTGTGGCTACGCCAGCGGCTGGCAGGGCTGGATCCAGATTGAAAACTTCAGCGCCTGGCACGCTCTGCCGGTAGCGACTAAAAACAACGGATTTGACGGACTTGATGCGGTGCTGGAGTTCAACAAACCTGTACTGGTTCGTCATATCGAGCTGCTGGAAGCGATGAACAAGAAAGGGGACTTCACCTACTTTGGCCGCAAAGATGAGTCCACCGCCAAGTTCTACAACGGCGACTGCGGCATCACCACTGCCTCATCCGGATCGCTGGCTGATATCCGTCATTACGCCAAATTCAACTTCGGTGTTGGCATGATGCCGTATGACGAGACCGTGCCGAATGCGCCGCAGAACGCCCTGATCGGCGGTGCCAGCCTGTGGGTGATGAAAGGCAAAGATGCGACAACCTACAAAGGCGTGGCTGAGTTTATGCAGTTCCTCGCTAAACCGGAAATCGCCGCGGAATGGCACCAGAAAACCGGCTATCTGCCGATTACCACCGCCGCCTACGAGCTGACTAAACAGCAGGGCTTCTACGATAAGAATCCGGGCGCGGATATCGCTACCCGTCAGATGATGAACAAGCCGCCACTGCCGTTTACCAAAGGCATGCGTCTGGGCAACATGCCGCAGATTCGTACCGTGATCGACGAAGAGCTGGAAAGCGTCTGGACCGGCAAGCAGTCGCCGCAGAACGCGATGGATAACGCAGTGAAACGCGGTAACGAGTTGCTGCGCCGCTTCCAGCAGCAGGTGAAGTAATCTCTCCTTGCGGGCCAGCTCAGGCTGGCCCCTCTCTCTGACGCCAGGTACACCATGTCTTCATCTCGTCCGGTCTTTCGCACCAGCCTGTTGCCCTATCTTCTGGTGCTGCCGCAACTGCTGATTACCGCCATCTTCTTTCTCTGGCCTGCCGGTGAAGCGCTGTGGTACTCGCTGCAAAGCCTCGATCCCTTTGGCATCTCCAGCAGCTTTGTCGGGCTGGAAAATTTCAGACGCCTGTTTGCCGATCCTTACTATCTGGATTCGTTCTGGACCACCATAAAATTCAGCGGCATGGTCACGGTGTTCGGCATGGTCTTTTCGCTGCTGCTGGCGGCGCTGGTGGATTATGTGGTGCGGCTGCGCCGTCTCTATCAGACGCTGTTGCTTCTGCCCTACGCCGTTGCGCCTGTCGTGGCCGCGGTACTGTGGATGTTCCTGTTTAATCCGGGCCTGGGCCTGTTCAGCTATCTGCTGAACCACATCGGCTACAACTGGAACTATGCGCAAAACAGCGGTCAGGCGATGTTCCTGATTGTGCTGGCATCAATCTGGCAGCAGATGAGCTACAACTTCCTGTTCTTCTTCGCTGCGCTGCAATCGATCCCCAAATCGCTGGTGGAAGCCGCCGCCATTGACGGTGCCGGACCGGTGCGTCGCTTCTTCAACCTCTCGCTGCCGCTGATTACGCCGGTCAGCTTCTTCCTGCTGGTGGTGAATCTGATCTACGCCTTCTTCGATACCTTCCCGGTGATCGATGCCGCCACCGGCGGCGGGCCGGTGCAGGCGACCACCACGCTGATCTACAAAATCTATCGCGAAGGCTTTACCGGTCTGGATCTCTCCTCGTCCGCTGCGCAGTCGGTGGTGCTGATGCTGCTGGTCATCGGGCTGACGGTGCTCCAGTTCCGCTTTGTTGAACGTAAGGTGCAATACCAATGATTGAGAATCGACGCGGGCTGGATCTCTTCAGCCACATCGTGCTGGTGCTGGGCGTGCTCACCATCCTGTTTCCGCTCTATGTTGCCTTTGTGGCGGCGACGCTGGATAACGAAGCGGTCTATCAGGTGCCGATGACGCTGGTGCCCGGCACGCACCTGTGGGAGAACATCTCGCGCATCTGGACGCATGGCGTCAACGGCAACGGGCCGGCGTTTGGCCTGATGCTGCTCAACAGCATGATCATGGCGCTGGGCATCACCTTCGGCAAAATCACGGTGTCGATGCTGTCGGCGTTTGCGCTGGTCTGGTTTCGCTTTCCGCTGCGCACGCTCTTTTTCTGGCTGATCTTCATCACCCTGATGCTGCCGGTAGAGGTGCGTATCTTCCCGACAGTACAGGTGATTGCCGATCTCAACCTGCTCGACAGCTACAGCGGATTAACCCTGCCGCTGATGGCCTCAGCGACAGCCACCTTCCTGTTCCGCCAGTTCTTTATGTCGCTGCCGGATGAGCTGGTGGAGGCGGCACGCATCGACGGGGCCAGCGCGATGCGCTTCTTTATCGACATTGTTCTGCCGCTGTCGAAAACCAATCTGGCGGCGCTGTTTGTGATCACCTTTATTTACGGCTGGAACCAGTACCTCTGGCCGCTGCTGATCATCAATGACGCCAGCCTCGGCACGGCGGTGGCGGGGATTAAAAGCATGATCTCCTCCAGCGGATCGCCGACCCAGTGGAATGAAGTGATGGCGGCAATGTTATTAACCCTGATCCCACCATTGGTGGTGGTGTTAGTCATGCAGCGTGCCTTTGTGCGCGGTCTGGTTGAGAGTGAGAAATAAGATGGCAGGCGTAACCCTTCAGGCAGTAACCAAATCCTACGATGGCAAAAATCAGATCATCCAGCCGCTGAATGTCACCATCAATGACGGCGAATTTATGGTGATGGTCGGGCCATCCGGCTGCGGTAAATCGACCCTGCTGCGCATGGTGGCCGGACTGGAGCGCGTCAGCTCCGGCGATATCTATATCGACGACCGGCGCGTTACTCAGGAAGAGCCAAAAGATCGCGGGATTGCAATGGTGTTCCAGAACTACGCGCTCTATCCCCATATGTCAGTGGAAGAGAACATGGCCTATGGCCTGAAAATCCGTGGCATGGGCAAAGAGCAGGTCCGCCAGCGGGTGCTCGACGCGGCGCGCAGTCTGGAGCTGGATCATCTGCTGATGCGTCGGCCTCGCGAACTCTCCGGCGGACAGCGCCAGCGCGTGGCGATGGGCCGCGCGATCGTGCGTGAACCGGCAGTTTTTCTGTTTGATGAGCCGCTCTCCAACCTTGATGCCCGTCTGCGGGTGCAGATGCGGCTGGAACTGCAGCAGCTGCATCGCCGCTTACAGACCACCAGCCTCTATGTCACCCACGATCAGGTGGAGGCGATGACGCTGGCGCAGCGGGTGATGGTGATGAACAAAGGGGTGGTCGAGCAGCTCGGCACGCCGGTCGAGGTGTATGAGCGTCCCGCCAGCCAGTTCGTTGCCTCGTTTATTGGCGCGCCCGCCATGAATTTACTGAAAGGGCAGTTCAGCAGCGATGGATCACGCTTTGACCTCGACGCCTCGCACGCTCTGCCGCTCAGCGACAGTAAAGCGAAATGGGCTAACCGGCCGGTGGTGCTGGGTATCCGGCCAGAGCACATCCAGCTCAGTAGCCGCGAGCAGGGCGGCGTGCCGCTGCGGGTCGATACGCTGGAGATGCTGGGGGCTGATAATCTGGCACATGGCCGCATCGGTGACACGCCACTGGTGGTACGCTTAGCCCACAGTGAACGCCCGCAGCCAGGCAGTACGCTGTGGCTGCATCTGCCGTCAGATGCGTTACACTTCTTCGATTCAACCCATGGAAAGCGTCTGGAATGAGCACACAACACTGGCCCTATCCCCGCATCGTCGCCCATCGCGGCGGCGGTAAACTGGCACCGGAAAATACGCTGGCGGCGATCGACACCGGCGCGAAATATGGTCATCAGATGATTGAATTTGATGCCAAATTATCGGCCGATGCGCAGATCTTCCTGCTGCATGACGACACGCTCGATCGCACCAGCAACGGCTGGGGCGTGGCGGGTCAGCTGCCGTGGGAGAAGCTGTCGCAGCTTGATGCGGGCAGCTGGTTTGGCAACGCGTTTACCGGTGAAAAGCTGGCGCGGCTCGATCAGGTGGCGGCACGCTGCCGTCAGCATCAGATGATGGCGAACATCGAAATCAAACCGACCACCGGCAGCGATGCTGAAACCGGACGCGCCGTGGCACAGGCTGCCGCGATACTGTGGCAGGATCAGGTCGCACCGTTGCTCTCTTCGTTCTCTTTTGAGGCGCTGGAAGCCGCGATGAAGGCAGAGCCGCAGTTGCCGCGTGGCCTGCTGTCGCACAGCTGGGACCCGCAGTGGCAGGAGAAAACAGCTGCGCTGGCGTGCGTCTCAATTCACCTTAATCATAAGGTGCTGACCGCTGAGCGGGTCACCGAACTGAAAGCCGCAGGCCTGAAGATTCTGGTTTATACCGTGAACAGCCCGGATCGGGCGCGGGAATTGCTGAAATGGGGCGTCGATGCCATCTGTACTGATGCCATCGACATCATCGGCCCCGATTTTCATTAGTTCTGGTTTAGATTCTGATTCTGATTCTGCTGGCCCGGCTGCGTGGTAATCACCCGCTGCTGGGCGCTGTTCCGCTGCTCCTGCATTTTACGCTGCGTGTCCTGCGTCTGACGCTGCTGATCCTGGCGCAGCTTCAGCTGTTGCTGTTGCTGCTGGGTCTGCATCTGCGACTGCATCCGCTGCTGGCTGGGGTTATAGCCAGGTTTATTCGGATCGTTAGTGCTGTTCAGCGTGTTCGCCTGACTGGCGAAAGGCAGCAGAGCGGCCAGAATAATCATCCACTTTTTCATCACTCCTCCTTCCTTAAAGCGACAGGGTTTTGGGTGCACACCGGCGTACACCGATATCAGGGTCGTAGCCATAAGTTTACCCGATATCACAGACCTTACTTTCCGATCTATTCCTGATTTGACTTAACCCCGGTTATTTTGCTGTATTTGTAGGCACTTGCAGAAATGATAAAAAAATGTAAATAACAATATGGGATGGTGGCAGGATGAAAATGCAGCAAACAGTGCGTCAGCTTAGCTGGTCGCTGGTGATGAGTTTCACCGTAGTGGCAGGCGCTAACGCCGCGCCAACGCAGGCTCCTCCGGTCTCCTACGGTGTGGACAGTGACACTTTTCACCCGGTAAAAGCGCAGCACGGCATGGTAGCGTCAGTGGATGCGATGGCGACGCAGGTTGGCGTCGAGATCCTGCGTCAGGGCGGTAATGCGGTGGATGCCGCGGTGGCGGTAGGCTTTGCGCTGGCCGTGACCCATCCGCAGGCGGGCAATCTCGGCGGCGGTGGTTTTATGCTGCTGCGCACTGCCTCTGGCCGCGCCACGGCTATCGATTTCCGTGAGATGGCCCCGGGACACGCGTCGCGTGACATGTTCCTGGATAAGCAGGGCAACGCCGACAGCAAGCTGTCGCTGACATCACATCTCGCCTCGGGCACACCGGGCACCGTGGCCGGACTGGCGCTGGCTGCGCAGAAATATGGCACTCTGCCGCTGAGCACGCTGCTGGCACCGGCGATCAAACTGGCGCGTGACGGTATTCCGGTCAACGACGCGCTGGCAGATGACCTGAAGACCTACGGCAAAGAAGTGCTGATCAACCATCCCAACAGCAAAGCGATCTTCTACAAACCGGACGGTACGCCGTGGCAGAAGGGCGATCGGCTGGTGCAGAAAAACCTGGCTCACAGCCTGCAACTGATTGCCCGTCAGGGGCCGGATGCCTTTTACAAAGGTGAAATTGCGGATGAGATCGCCGGAGAGATGGCGCAGCATGGCGGGCTGATCAACAAAGCTGACCTGGCGGCCTATCGTGCGGTCGAGCGTAAGCCCATTAGCGGGACATACCGTGGCTATGAAGTCTTCTCAATGCCGCCGCCGTCATCCGGTGGCATCCACATCGTGCAGATTCTGAATATCCTGGAGAATTTCGATCTGGCGAAGATGGGCTTTGGCAGTGCTGATGCCATGCAGGTGATGGCAGAAGCGGAGAAATATGCCTACGCGGACCGTTCGGAATATCTCGGCGATCCCGATTTCGTGAAGGTGCCGTGGCAGGCGCTGACCAGTAAAGCCTATGCCAAAACCCTGGCGCAGCAGATCGATGTGGCGAAGGCGCGGCCCTCCAGCGAGATCAAACCGGGCAAGCTCGAACCTTATGAAAGCAATCAGACTACCCATTTCTCGGTGGTGGATAAGCAGGGGAATGCGGTCGCGGTGACTTATACGCTTAACACCTATTTCGGCAGCGGAATTGTGGCGGGCAACAGCGGCATCCTGATGAATAACGAGATGGATGACTTCTCAGCCAAGCCCGGCACGCCCAATGTCTATGGACTGGTCGGCGGGGAAGCGAATGCGGTGCAACCGGCGAAACGTCCGTTGTCATCGATGTCGCCGACCATCGTCGCCAAAGAGGGCAAAACATGGCTGGTGACCGGCAGTCCTGGCGGCAGCCGCATTATCACCACGGTGTTGCAGATGGTGGTTAACAGCATCGATTTCGGGATGAACGTGGCGGAAGCCACTAATGCGCCGCGCTTCCATCATCAGTGGCTGCCGGATCAGCTGCGGGTGGAGAAGGGCTTCAGCCCCGATACGCTGCGTCTGCTGGAAACCAAAGGCCAGCATGTGAAGGTACTTCCGTCGATGGGCAGTACGCAGAGCATCATGATCGGGCCGGATGGCATGCTCTATGGCGCTTCCGATCCGCGCAGCATCGATGATTTGAGTGCGGGTTATTGATATCTGATAGCCAGGACGGGGTTGAGTGGCTGTGAGATCGAGCCTGCTCAGGGAACACGGTCAGATCGGAAAGACGCAAAAGCGTCATCCCTGACTGCTCGGCCCGCGCTATTACGCACCTCATCCCTGAGGTGCGCCCGTAGCCGGGCCAACGCTTTGCGTTGTTCAAAAACGCTCCCGGCGTTTTTGTCCCTGGCGCGGGACGCTTTCCTCTTTTGCCCGTGTTCCCTGCGCGTTAGGCTAATAAGTTGCTGCCAGGTTAGTTAACTTTTGGGTTTGTCATCGGTCTGGAGGGCAATGAAAAGTGCCCTTTTTCACACACGTCAGGCTTTAACCCGCGCCATATAATGCGCGTCGATCAGTTCACCGTGCCGCATTGCGAAGCCTTTAGCCGTTCCCTCAATCTCAAAACCGAAACGCTGATAAAGGGCGATAGCCGGGCCATTATCGACGAACACTGTCAGTTCCATTCGGCTCACCTGTAGCCAGTTGTCGCACAACGCGACCATTTCACGCATGAGTGCGGTTCCGACGCCACGCTGACGATAGCGTTCATCCACGCCCATACCCAGTGAGGCGACATGACGGCGTCTGGCGCGCTCTTCCACATGCAGCGCACACTGACCGACGACGACATCATCGATACAGGCCACCAGCAGATGCGCATGGGGCTGAGACGTCGCGAGACGGGTATGCCACATCTGGAGTGATGAGTGGGGCAAATGGAGTGTGCTGGCCTGGGTATCTGGCTGACCGTAGATCCTGTGCAGCGCAGCAGCATCTTCAGGCGTGACGTGGCGGACAACTATTTCACTCATGGTTTCTCCTTTAGCCCATTAAAACCCTTTAAACATCAAGGTATTCACCGCGTTAATCAGCGTAAAAAATGTGAAAATGACTTTACAGACGCGAATGATAATGATTATTATTGTCATGCATTCTCGGGAGGTCGCCCGACAGCCTGAGAAAGCACGACATTGCTCACATTGCTTCCAGTATTATTTAGCCAGCTTATCCGCTGGCTTTTTTTTTGCCTGCCCTTCTTCAGTGCTTTTCAGCCACTGCTCAATGCTCATTCAACTATTTTGAACAGAGGCGTGAAGTTTTTCAGCTATCAATCAGACCCCCTCAGGGACAGACTATAAAAAACATTGAGGAGATTTGAACATGATTTATGTACGCAAAGCTGAAGAACGCGGTCACGCAAACCATGGCTGGCTGGATAGCTGGCACACTTTCTCTTTCGCCAGTTATCACGATGCGAACTTTATGGGTTTCTCCGCGCTGCGGGTCATCAATGAAGATGTGATTGATGGCGGCCAGGGGTTTGGTACCCATCCTCACAAAGATATGGAAATCCTGACCTACGTGCTCTCCGGTACGGTTGAGCATCAGGACAGCATGGGCAACAAAGAGCAGATCCCGGCAGGGGAGTTTCAGATTATGAGCGCCGGCACCGGCGTACGTCACTCTGAGTACAACGCCAGCGAAAGCGAGCCGCTGCACCTTTATCAGATCTGGATCATTCCTGAGCGTACCGGTATCGAACCACGCTACGATCAGCGCCGCTTCCCGGATGTGCAGGGACGTCAGCTGGTGTTAAGCCCGGATGCCCGTGAAGGGTCGCTGAAAGTCTTTCAGGACATGACCTTATCGCGCTGGGTAATGGCTGCTGGCGAACAGGACAATGTCTCGATTGATGCGGGACGTCGTATCTGGATTCAGGTGGTGAAAGGTGATGTTACCGTTAACGGCAACGCGATCACCACCAGCGACGCCCTGGCTATCTGGGACGAAAGCGCGCTGACCATTGAAGCCAGCTCGGCTGCAGAAGTCCTGCTGTTTGATCTGCCACCGGTCTAAGCAGATAACGGGCGCGCATCGTCGCGCCCGGTTGGCAATTTTGTGACAGAAAAGTGATAGACTCATCGTACTTTAGCTTTAAGGGCGATCCCAGGCGCTACGATGAAGAAGAAAAGACCGGTATTACAGGACGTTGCCGATCGCGTCGGCATTACTAAAATGACCGTCAGCCGTTACCTGCGTAATCCAGAGCAGGTCTCCGTTGCCCTGCGGGATAAGATCGCGGTGGCACTGGATGAGCTGGGTTATATCCCCAATCGCGCCCCCGATATGCTTTCTAACGCCACCAGCCGCGCCATTGGCGTACTGCTGCCGTCACTCACAAACCAGGTTTTTGCTGACGTATTGCGCGGCATCGAAGCCGTCACTGACGAAGCCAACTATCAGACGCTGGTCGCCCACTTTGGTTACAACCCGCAAAAAGAGGAGCTGCAACTGCGCTCGCTGCTGGGCTGGAACATTGATGGGGTTATCCTCACCGAACGCACCCATACACCAGGCACGCTGCGCATGCTGGAAGTGGCCGGTATCCCGGTGATTGAGGTGATGGACAGCGTCACGCCCTGCCTGGATATGGCGGTAGGCTTTGATAACGTTGAAGCGGCCCGGCAGATGACGCAGGCGATCCTCAGCAAAGGTCATCGCCATACCGTCTACCTTGGCGCACGCCTGGATGAACGTACGCTGCAGAAGCAGCGCGGTTACGAAATCGCGATGCGCGAAGCGGGGCTGACGCCACGCAGTGTGATGATGGAAGATGCCTCTTCATTCAGCGCCGGTTGTGATCTGCTGCGTGAGGCGCAGCGCCTTTACCCCGAAACAGATAGCCTGTTCTGTACCAATGACGATCTGGCGGTCGGCGCGATGTTTGAGTGCCAGCGCCAGGGATTGCAGGTGCCCTCTCAGATGGCGATAGCCGGTTTCCACGGCCATGACATCAGTCAGGTTGTCACGCCACAACTGGCGACAGTGCTGACGCCACGCGACCGCATGGGACGCGAAGCCGCGGCGCTGCTGCTGGCGCGCATTGCCGGAGAAACCAGCACCTGCCAGCCGCTGGATGTCGGTTTTGAGATCAGTGAAGGTGGCAGCATCTGATTGTGGCGTTTTTATGAGTCAGCTCACACTTTCATGCATTTCCTGGTAAAAAGGTTGCCAGGCTGTTAAGCGGCCAGGAGAATGAGAAACGACATTGTTATCGGTAACATTGGCAAATTCTCACCTGCCGGAGCAGAAAAATGACAACGCAATCCCCGTCGCATCACGTTTTTATCCTGATGGGCGTTTCAGGCAGCGGAAAGTCTGCCGTCGCCAATCAGGTCTCTCACCAGCTGAATACAGCCTTTCTTGACGGTGATTTTCTCCACCCCCGCGCCAACATCCTGAAGATGGCCGATGGTCATCCGCTGGATGACAACGATCGCCAGCCATGGTTACAGGCACTGAACGACGCCGCGTTTGCCATGCAGCGCACCCAGGCGATTTCCATCATTGTCTGTTCAGCCCTGAAGAAAAGTTATCGCGACATCCTGCGTCAGGGAAATGACAATCTGCGTTTCGTCTACCTGAAGGGCGACTTCGACACCATCGAAGCTCGCCTGAAAGCGCGTAAAGGCCACTTCTTCAAGCCGCAGATGCTGGTGACGCAGTTTGCGACGCTGGAAGAGCCAGGGCGGGACGAGCCGGATGTACTGGTGGTGGATATCGCGCATTCACTGGACGATGTGGTGGCGGCTACGGTTGCGACTATCCAGGACGCTATCAGCCAGGGTTAGAGATGAATACCGCAACACTCGTTTTGACCGCAGCGGGCTCCGTCCTGCTGCTGCTTTTCCTGGTGATGAAGGCCCGTATGCACGCCTTCGTCGCATTGATGTTAGTGTCCATCGGTGCCGGGCTGTTCTCCGGCATGCCACTGAATCAAATCGCTGAAACCATGCAGAAGGGGATGGGCGGCACGCTCGGCTTCCTCGCGATTGTGGTCGCGCTGGGCGCGATGTTCGGCAAAATCCTGCATGAAACCGGCGCAGTTGATCAGATCGCCATCCGGATGCTGAAAACCTTTGGTCAGAGCCGTGCCCATTACGCGATGGGCATTGCCGGTCTGATCTGCGCGCTGCCGCTCTTTTTTGAGGTGGCAGTCGTGCTGTTGATCAGCATCGCTTTTGCGGTGGCACGGCGTACCGGCGGCAATCTGGTGAAGCTGGTGATCCCGCTGTTTGCCGGTGTGGCCGCAGCGGCGGCGTTTCTGCTGCCCGGACCGGCCCCGATGCTGCTGGCCTCGCAGATGCACGCAGACTTTGGCTGGATGATCCTGCTGGGTCTCTGTGCGGCGATCCCGGGCATGCTGATTGCCGGGCCAATGTTTGGCAACTTCATTGGCAACCACGTCTCGTTCAGCGCGCCGCCGGAAGATCATCAACCGGATGTCGATGAGAGCAAGCTGCCGTCGTTTGGCTTCAGCCTCTCACTGATTCTGTTTCCGCTGGTGCTGGTTGGCCTGAAAACCATCGGCGCACGCTTCACGACCGAAGGCACCACCCTGTATGAGTGGCTGGAATTTATCGGCCATCCTTTCACCGCAATCCTGCTGGCGCTGCTGGTGGCGATTTATGGCCTGGCTTACCGTCAGGGTATGGATAAAGAGCGGGTAATGCAGGTGTGTGGCAGCGCGCTGCAACCGGCCGGTATTATCCTGCTGGTGATTGGCGCGGGCGGCGTGTTTAAGCAGGTGCTGGTAGACTCCGGCGTGGGTCCGGTGCTGGGCAATGCGCTGACCGGCGCAGGACTGCCGATTGCGCTGGCCTGCTTTATCCTGTCAGGTGCGGTGCGGGTGATTCAGGGATCGGCGACGGTCGCCTGTCTGACTACGGTAGGCTTAATCATGCCGGTGATTGAACCGCTGCACTACAGCGGCGCTCAGCTGGCGGCGCTGTCGATCTGCATCGGCGGTGGCTCAATCATTATCAGCCATGTGAACGATGCTGGGTTCTGGCTGTTTGGTCGCTTCACCGGGGCCAGCGAAGCGGAAACGCTGAAGACCTGGACACTGATGGAAACCATTCTCGGTACCGTTGGTGCGGTGGTCGGAATGATCGCCTTCACACTACTCTCTTAATCATGTCGGTTCTGCGCTTCCCTGGCTTCATGGGAAGCGCAGACACTCTCCTACAGCTTCAGATAAGCCCGAATGCCGTCCAGGAACATCTGAGTTGCCAGCATAATCAGTATTAATCCCATCAGCCGCTCCAGCGCATTCACGCCTTTGTCGCCCAGCAGCCGCAGGAACAGACCTGACATCAGCAGAATACCCACCGTCACGCCCCAGGCGATCAGCAGCGCGCCGACCAGGTGCGACATCTGATGCGGATATTGATGCGACAGCAGCATCAGCGTCGCCAGCAGCGATGGCCCGGCTACCAGTGGGATCGCCAGTGGCACCAGGAAGGGCTCTTCACCCGCCGGTAAACCAGAACTGCTGCTTTCCGCCGACGGGAAAATCATCTTAATGGCGATAAGAAACAGGATGATCCCGCCGGAAATCGACACCGTTTCAGTACGCAGATTCAAAAATGCCAGGATGCGTTCACCGGTAAACAGGAACAGCAGCATGATGATCAGAGCAATCAACATTTCACGGATCAGCACCACTCGCCGCCGTTTCGGCTCCAGATGCTTTAAAACCGACATAAAAATCGGCAGATTGCCCAGCGGATCCATAATTAACAACAATAATATTGTCGCTGAAATCATTTCAGTCATCGGTTTTACGCCATGTTGTTCACGAAAAAGCGGAGTTATTAGTTACGCTGCTGAAAAAGTTAGCGTAATCGAATTAATTCACTTGCTACCCGGCCTGCATTTTGTAGAGTGAAGGGACACAGGTAAATCTTATTATTACGCAGAGCGGCGTGAAAATAGCACGCCGCTCTCTCCTCTGAAATGAAAAGCAGGTGTAACTGCCTTAGACGGACACGACATGAAGAATGTAGGTTTTGTTGGTTGGCGCGGTATGGTCGGCTCCGTGCTGATGTCCCGCATGAGTGAAGAGCGTGATTTTGATGCAATCAATCCGGTCTTCTTCTCGACGTCGCAGCATGGTCAGGCGGCACCCACATTTGCGGGCAAACAGCAGGGCATACTGCAGGATGCGTTTGATATTGAGGCGCTTCAGGCGCTTGATATCATTATTACCTGCCAGGGTGGCGACTACACCAGTGAAGTCTATCCAAAGCTGCGCGCCAGCGGCTGGCAGGGATACTGGATTGATGCGGCCTCCACGCTGCGCATGAAAGATGATGCCATCATCATCCTCGATCCGGTCAACCATGCGGTGATTCGCCAGGGTATCGACAGTGGGATCAAAACCTTTGTCGGCGGTAACTGTACCGTCAGCCTGATGCTGATGTCTCTGGGCGGCCTGTTTGCTCAGGACCTGGTGGAGTGGGCTTCGGTTGCCACCTATCAGGCGGCCTCTGGCGGCGGCGCGCGCCACATGCGTGAACTGCTGACCCAGATGGGCATGCTGCACGATCACGTTGCGCCAGCGCTGCAGAACCCGGCCTCCGCCATCCTCGACATCGAGCGTAGCGTGACCGACTTCACCCGTTCCGGCACCCTGCCGACCGATAACTTCGGCGTGCCGCTGGCGGGCAGCCTGATCCCGTGGATCGACAAACAGCTGGAAAACGGTCAGAGCCGAGAAGAGTGGAAAGGCCAGGCGGAAACCAACAAGATCCTCGCCACCCGTAACGTCATTCCGGTGGATGGATTGTGCGTGCGCGTCGGGGCACTGCGCTGCCACAGCCAGGCCTTTACGCTGAAGCTGAAACGCGACCTGCCGCTGGCTGAAATTGAGCAGCTGCTGGCCTCTCATAATGAGTGGGTCAAAGTGGTGCCGAATGACCGCGAACTGACGATGCGTGAACTGACGCCTGCCGCTGTCACCGGTACGCTGACCACGCCGGTTGGCCGGTTGCGTAAACTGAATATGGGGCCGGAATATCTCTCCGCCTTCACGGTGGGCGACCAGCTGTTATGGGGCGCAGCCGAACCGCTACGTCGCATGCTGCGGTTGTTAACCAGCTAAACAGAAAACATCGCCAAAGGCCGGATTTATCCGGCCTTTTTTGTTTTTGTCGTACACGAAACAATCTGCCGTTTCGCTTACTCAGTGATCAACTTCCCTTTTTTGCCGGTCGGTAAAGATTATTTTGCTTTAGTCCATGGCAAGTGCCGTGACCAAGCTATGATTTAACCATGATGTGCCACAGGTAACTCTTGTGCTTTCCGGATTAAATGGTTGTGGTACACGGCAAAAACACTTTTCCCACGGAATGGCCTGACTTCTTTGTCGTTGTACGTATGGCTCAATGAAGAGCAGCGCAGGTGAACCGCGACAGGCTGTGTCGCGTTCATTTCGGCTGCCAATTATCACAGGAAGAAAGTCATGTCAGAGCTTCCCGATCGCGATGCGATCAATGCCCTGTTTGCGGGTAATTATGCCGACCCTTTTTCGTTACTAGGGATGCACCGAACTCAGCAAGGCCTTGAAGTCAGGGCATTGCTCCCCGAAGCGCTTGAAGTGTGGGTCATTGAAACCTCCACCGGGCGCAAACTGGCTCAGCTGGTGTGTGAAGATGCACGTGGCTTTTTCAGTGGCGTTATTCCACGCCGCAAAAACCCGTTCCGCTATCAGCTGGCGGTGAACTGGCACGGCCAGCAAAACCTGATAGACGATGCCTATCGCTTTGGCCCGCTGCTGCAGGAGATGGATCTGTGGCTGCTGGCGGAAGGGACACACCTGCGCCCTTATGAGACGCTGGGCGCGCACGGCGACGTCATCGATGGCGTCTTCGGCACCCGCTTCTGCGTCTGGGCACCCAACGCCCGTCGCGTGTCAGTGGTTGGCGATTTCAACTTCTGGGATGGCCGCCGTCATCCGATGCGTCTGCGTCAGGAACTGGGCATCTGGGAGCTGTTTGTACCGGGCGCGGTCAACGGCCAGCTCTACAAGTATGAAATCATCGACGCCAATGGCGAACTGCGCATCAAAGCGGACCCGTACGCGTTTGAGGCGCAGATGCGTCCGCAAACTGCGTCGATGATCTGTGGTCTGCCAGAGCCGGTTGAGATGAAAGCAGAGCGCAAGGCGGCCAACGCCTTTGACGCGCCGATCTCCATCTATGAAGTGCATCTGGGCTCCTGGCGTCGTCACACCGACAACAACTTCTGGCTGAGCTACAAAGAGCTGGCTGAACAGCTGGTGCCCTACGTCAAAGAGATGGGCTTTACCCATATCGAACTGCTGCCGATCAACGAACATCCGTTTGATGGCAGCTGGGGCTATCAGCCGCTGGGCATGTATGCGCCGACCCGACGTTTTGGTACCCGTGACGAGTTCCGCGCCTTCATTGACGCCGCCCATGAAGCGGGCCTCAACGTGCTGCTCGACTGGGTGCCGGGCCACTTCCCCAGCGACGATTTCGGTCTGGCAAGATACGACGGCACCGAGCTCTATGAGCACAGCGACCCGCGTGAAGGCTTTCACCAGGACTGGAATACCCTGATCTACAACTTTGGTCGCCGGGAAGTGAGCAACTACCTGTCGGGCAACGCGCTCTACTGGACGGAGCGCTTTGGCATTGATGGCCTGCGTGTGGATGCGGTGGCGTCGATGATCTACCGCGACTACAGCCGCAGCGAAGGGGAATGGGTGCCGAATCAGTATGGCGGCCGTGAGAACCTGGAAGCGATTGAGTTTCTGCGTCACACCAACCGTACGCTCGGCACCGTGGCATCCGGTTCGGTGACCATGGCCGAAGAGTCGACAGACTATCCTGGCGTGACGCGTCCCACCGAAGACGGCGGGCTGGGTTTCTGGTTCAAATGGAATCTGGGCTGGATGCACGACACACTCGACTACATGAAGGTCGATCCCATCTACCGTAAGCACCATCACGATCTGATGAGCTTCGGCATGATGTACAACTACACCGAAAACTTTGTGCTGCCGCTGTCGCATGACGAAGTGGTGCACGGTAAGCGCTCGATTCTCGATCGTATGCCGGGCGATGCATGGCAGAAGTTCGCCAACCTGCGTGCTTACTACGGCTGGATGTGGGGCTTCCCCGGCAAGAAACTGCTGTTTATGGGCAATGAATTTGCCCAGGGTCGCGAGTGGAACCACGACGTCAGCCTTGACTGGCATCTGCTGGAAGGGGACGACAACTGGCACCACGGCGTTCACCGTCTGGTGCGCGATCTCAACCACACCTATCAGTACTACACGCCGCTGCATCAGCTCGACTTCGATCCGGCAGGCTTTGAGTGGCTGGTGGTAAACGATGCGGAACACTCCGTCTTCGCCTTTGTCCGTCGTGACCGTGAAGGCAACGAAGTGATCGTGGTCAGTAACTTTACGCCGGTGCCGCGTCCGGGCTATCGCTTTGGCGTTAACCAGCCTGGCTACTGGCGTGAAGTGCTGAATACCGATCAGCATGAGTATCACGGCAGCGACGTGCGCAACCATCGGGTGCATACCGATGAGCAGGAGAGCCACGGGCGACCGCAGTCGCTGAGTCTCAATCTGCCGCCGCTGGCAACGGTATGGCTGGTGCGGGAGGCTGAATGACCATCACTGCCGGAGATCCCGAACCGCTGGGTGCCAGTTACGATGGCAAAGGCGTTAACTTCACCCTGTTCTCACAGCATGCCGGGCGCGTAGAGCTCTGCCTGTTTGATGAGCAGGGCGCAGAACAGCGTCTTGACCTGCCTGGCCGCAGCGGGGATATCTGGCATGGTTATGTTCCGGCGTTAAAACCGGGACAGCGCTACGGCTACCGGGTGCATGGTCCCTGGGCACCGCAGCAGGGACACCGTTTTAATCCGGCGAAGCTGCTGGTTGATCCCTGCGCCCGCGCGGTTGAGGGCGATGTACCGGATGACCCGCTGTTTCATGGCGGCGAGGCGCAGCCCGATCCGCATGACAACGCGGCGATTGCGCCGAAGTCACGGGTAGTCGCGGAGGATTTTGACTGGCAGGACGACGTCGCACCGGGTATTCCCTGGGGTAACACGGTGATTTACGAAGCCCACGTGCGCGGCCTGACGCAGCAGCATCCGGAAATTCCGGAAACGCTGCGCGGGACTTACGCGGCGCTCGGTCATCCTGTTATGGTGAATTACCTGCGCAGTCTGGGGATTACCACCCTTGAGCTGCTGCCGGTGGCGCACTTCGCCAGCGAGCCGCGACTGCTGCAGCTCGGCCTCAGCAACTACTGGGGCTATAACCCCTTTGCGCTCTGGGCGGTGGATCCCCGTTACGCCTCCGGTCAGCCGGGCGTGACGCCGTTGCAGGAGTTTCAGCAGGCGGTCAAAAACCTGCACGCCGCGGGTATCGAAGTGCTGCTGGATGTGGTGTTCAACCACACCGCTGAACTGGATGAGATTGGCCCGACGCTCTCTATGCGCGGCATCGACAACGCCAGCTACTACTGGCTCGATGAGCAGGGCGATTATCAGAACTGGACCGGCTGCGGCAACACGCTGAATATTCATCATCCGCAGGTGATGACGTGGGCTTTAGAGGCGCTGCGCTACTGGGTGCGGGTCTGCCACGTCGACGGCTTCCGCTTTGACCTCGCGCCGGTGCTGGGCCGCACACCGGATTACCAGCGTGATGCGCCATTTTTTGAGGCGATACGCGCCTGTCCGCTGCTCTCTCAGGTCAAGCTGATTGCTGAACCCTGGGATATCGGCCCTGACGGCTATCAGGTTGGTCGTTTTCCGCCGCCGTTTGCCGAATGGAACGATCAGTTTCGCGACACCGCGCGACGTTACTGGCTGCACGGCGACATAAGCAACGGCGAGTTCGTCCGTCGCTTTGCCGCCTCCAGCGATCTCTACCAGCATGATGACCGGTCGCCACACGCCACGGTTAACCTGATCACCGCCCACGACGGCTTTACGCTGTGGGATGTGGTGAGCTTCGAACGTAAACACAACGAAGCGAACGGGGAAGATAACCGTGATGGTCACGGCGATAACTACAGCCACAACCACGGCAAAGAGGGGCTGAACGTCAGCTTCGACGTGATTGAACGTCGCCGTCGCAGCGTGCGGGCACTGCTGACGACGCTGCTGCTGTCACAGGGCACGCCGATGCTGCTGGCAGGCGATGAGCGCGGCCACACCCAGCGCGGCAATAACAACGCCTACTGTCAGGACAACGCCCTGAGCTGGCTTGACTGGCAGGCGGATGAGAAGGGATTAGTCGGATTCACCGCTGCACTGATCGAGCTGCGCCAGCGCATTCCGGCGCTGACCGCAGATCGCTGGTGGCAGGACGGTGACGGCAATGTGCAGTGGCTCAATGCCGGTGGCCAGCCACTGCAACACGATGAATGGGCACAGGGGATGCACAGATTGCAGATCCTGCTGTCCGGCCGCTGGTTAATAACAATAAACGCCACGGATACGGTGAATGACATCGTGTTACCAGACGGAGAATGGCGCGCCCTTCCTCCTTTCGCCGGGGACGACAACCCCATCCTGCTAACTGTCTGGCATGGTCCCGCACACGGTGTGTGCGTGTTCCAAAAGCAATCATAAGGAGTCAGACATGGTTAAGTTAGATAGAACAGATCACCTGATGCTGGCCCGCCAGCTCCCTACACAGACGGTTGCTCTGATCCTCGCCGGCGGACGCGGCACGCGCCTGGTCGATTTAACGGCCAAACGTGCCAAACCGGCGGTGCATTTCGGCGGCAAGTTCCGCATTATCGACTTTGCCCTCTCCAACTGCGTCAACTCCGGTATCCGACGGATTGGCGTGATTACTCAGTATCAGTCTCATACCCTGACTCAGCACATCCAGCGTGGCTGGTCGATCTTCAATGAAGAGATGAATGAGTTTGTCGATTTGCTGCCAGCGCAGCAGCGATTTTCGACCGAACAGTGGTATCGCGGGACGGCCGATGCCGTGACGCAAAACCTTGATGTGATTCGCCGCTATCAGGCGCAGTACATCGTGATCCTCGCCGGGGACCACATTTATAAGATGGATTACTCACGCATGCTGCTGGATCACGTGGTCAACGAGGCGAAATGTACCATCGCCTGTTTACCGGTGCCGGTGCATGAAGCCACGGCGTTTGGCGTGATGGCGGTGGACGAAGAGAACATGGTGATCGATTTCGTGGAGAAACCCGCGAAACCGCCCACCATGCCGGGTGATGACACCCAGGCGCTCGCCAGCATGGGGATCTACGTTTTCAATGCAGACTATCTCTATGAACTGCTGGAAGAGGATCTGCAGACGCCAGGCTCTAACCACGACTTCGGCAAAGATATCCTGCCGAAAATCGTGGCAAGCGGCGAAGGCTATGCGCACTCCTTCGCGCTCTCCTGCGTACAGAACGATGACAATGCGCCGCCTTACTGGCGCGACGTCGGGACGCTGGAAGCCTACTGGCGCGCCAATCTCGACCTGGCATCGGTGATGCCTGAACTCGATATGTATGACGTCACCTGGCCGATTCGTACCCACATGGAGCCGCTGCCGCCTGCCAAATTTGTTCAGGATCGTTCCGGCAGTCACGGGATGACTATGAACTCGCTGGTCTCGGGGGGCTGCATCATCTCCGGTTCAGTGGTGGTCAATTCGGTGCTGTTCCCGCGGGTACGCGTTAACTCTTTTTGCAATATAGATTCAACTGTACTGCTGCCTGATGTGGTAGTGGGCCGATCGTGTCGTCTGCGTCGCTGCGTCATTGATCGTGCCTGCGAGTTACCGGAAGGCATGGTCATTGGCGAAAACCCGGATGAAGACAGTCGCCGGTTTCACCGTTCGGATGAAGGCATCGTACTGGTAACCCGCGCCATGCTGGCCAGGCTGGCCAAAGCGGGGCTGTAAGCGATAAGCGAAACTTACGCAATCGGCACGCGGAGCGTGTCGGATAACTTAATGAGGTCGAGGATGCAGGTTTTACATGTCTGTTCGGAACTTTTCCCGCTGCTAAAAACGGGCGGACTGGCTGATGTAGTCGGGGCATTACCTCAGGCACAAATTGCGGGCGGCACGGATACGCGGGTACTACTGCCCGCTTTTCCCGCATTGCGCAAAGGCATACCTGATCTCCAGGTCGTGACAGAGCGAGAAACATTTGCCGGTCATGTACGTCTGCTATTTGGTGAATTTAACGGTGTGGGCATCTACTTGATTGATGCTCCCGGCCTCTACGATCGTCCGGGTAGTCCCTACCATGACGAATCGCAGTTTGCGTATGTCGACAACTATCTGCGCTTTGCGCTGCTGGGTTGGGTCGGCTGTGAACTGGCGTGCGGCATGGACGCGATGTGGCGTCCCGATATTGTGCATGCCCATGACTGGCACGCAGGCCTGACCTGCGCCTATCTGGAAGCGCGTGGTCGTCCGGCTAAATCGGTCTTCACCGTGCACAACCTAGCGTATCAGGGGCTGTTCATGGCGCACCACATGGAAGAGATTGGCCTGCCATGGTCGTTCTTTAACATGCATGGACTGGAGTTCTTCGGTCAGATCTCCTTCCTGAAAGCGGGACTTTTTTACGCCGACCATATCACGGCGGTCAGCCCGACTTACGCCCATGAAATTACTTCTGCGGAATATGCTTACGGCATGGAAACCCTGCTGGCACAGCGGATGCGTGAAGGCCGTCTTAGCGGCATTCTCAACGGCGTTGATCCCTCTATCTGGGATCCGGCGCACGATCTGCTGCTCAGCGCGCGTTATAACCGCGACACGCTGGAAGCGAAAGCGGAGAACAAACGTCAGCTGCAGGTGGCGATGGGGCTGAAGGTGGATGATAAAGCGCCGGTGTTCTGCGTGATCAGCCGTCTGACCAAACAGAAAGGGCTGGACCTGGTGCTGGAGGCGCTGCCCGGCTTGCTGGCGCAGGGCGGTCAACTGGTGCTGCTGGGCCAGGGCGATGCTGAACTGCAGCAGGGCTTCCTGGCGGCGGCGGCAGAGCATCCGGGCAGCGTTGGCGTGCAGATCGGCTATCACGAAGCGTTCTCACACCGCATTGTCGGCGGCGCGGACGTGATTGTGGTGCCGAGTCGCTTTGAGCCCTGCGGTCTGACACAACTTTATGGCCTCAAGTATGGTACGTTGCCGTTAGTGCGCCGCACCGGCGGGCTGGCCGATACCGTGAATGACAGCTCACTGGAGAATCTGGCCGACGGCATCGCCAGTGGATTCAGTTTTGAAGATGCCAACGCCTGGTCACTGCTTCGGGCTATCCGGCGCGCGTTTGTGTTGTGGTCCCGTCCTTCGCTCTGGCGCTATGTTCAGCGCCAGGCAATGGCGATGGACTTTAGCTGGCAGGTGGCAGCACAAGCCTACCGTGATCTCTACCAACGTTTGATGTAACGGATTGGGAAAACTGGATATGAATGCACCTTTCACTTACGCCTCACCAACGTTGACGGTTGATGCCTTAAAGCATTCGATTGCCTATAAATTGATGTTTACCATCGGCAAAGATCCCTCTATCGCCAATAAGCATGAGTGGCTTAACGCCTCGCTGCTGGCGGTGCGCGACCGGATGGTGGAGCGCTGGCTGCGTTCCAGCCGTGCTCAGCTTTCTCAGGATGTCCGGCAGGTCTATTACCTGTCGATGGAGTTCCTGATGGGCCGCACGCTGGGCAATGCGCTGCTGGCGATGGGGATTTATGACGATCTCAACCAGGCGCTGGATGAGATGGGTCTTGATCTGGCCGAGCTGATGGAAGAGGAGAACGATCCGGGGCTGGGCAACGGCGGTCTGGGTCGCCTGGCGGCTTGTTTCCTCGACTCGCTGGCGACGCTGGGCATGCCGGGCCGTGGGTATGGCATCCGGTATGACTACGGCATGTTCAAACAGAACATTGTGGAAGGTGAGCAGAAAGAGTCGCCGGATTACTGGCTTGAATATGGTAATCCGTGGGAATTCCAGCGTTTCAATACCCGTTACAAAGTGCGCTTTGGTGGCCGCGTCCAGCACGAAGGCGCGAAAGTGCGCTGGCTGGAGACCGAAGAGATCCTGGCGATGGCCTATGACCAGATCATTCCGGGCTTTGACACCGACGCTACCAACACCTTACGGCTGTGGGGCGCGCAGGCCAGCAACGAAATCAACCTCGGCAAGTTCAACCAGGGCGACTACTTTGCGGCGGTGGAAGATAAAAACCACTCCGAGAACGTGTCGCGCGTGCTCTATCCGGATGACTCGACCTACTCAGGCCGTGAACTGCGCCTGCGTCAGGAATATTTCCTGGTCTCCGCGACGGTGCAGGACATTCTGAATCGTCACTGGCGGATGCATCAGACCTGGGATAACCTGGCGGATAAAATCGCTATTCACCTGAATGATACCCATCCGGTGCTGGCGATCCCCGAACTGATGCGCCTGCTGATCGACGATCATAAATTCAGCTGGGACAACGCTTTTGACGTCTGCTGTCAGGTCTTCTCCTACACCAACCATACGCTGATGACCGAAGCGCTGGAAACCTGGCCGGTCGATATGATCGGCAAGATCCTGCCGCGTCACCTCAGCATTATTTTTGAAATTAACGACTTCTTCCTTAAGACCATTCAGGATCACTATCCCGATGACCTGGATCTGCTGTCGCGCATTTCGATCATCGATGAAAACGATGGCCGCCGGATACGCATGGGCTGGCTGGCGGTGGTGGTCAGCCACAAAGTAAACGGCGTTTCGGAGCTGCACTCCAACCTGATGGTACAGTCGCTGTTTGCCGATTTCTCCCGCCTGTTCCCTGGCCGCTTCTGTAACAAAACCAATGGCGTCACTCCGCGCCGCTGGCTGGCGCTGGCGAACCCGGCGCTGTCAGAGGTGCTGGATGAGGAGATTGGCCGCAACTGGCGCACCGATCTCAGCCAGCTGGGCGAGCTGAAGGCGCAGATCGACTATCCGGCGTTTATTGAAAAAGTGGCGGTCGCCAAGTATCAGAACAAGCGTCGGCTGGCCGACTGGGTGGCGAAGAATCTGGACGTGGTGCTCGACCCGAACGCGCTGTTTGATGTGCAGATCAAGCGCATTCACGAGTACAAACGCCAGCTGCTCAACGTGCTGCATGTGATCACCCGATACAACCGTATCAAGGCCGATCCGCAGGCGGATTGGGTGCCACGCGTCAATATCTTTGCCGGTAAAGCGGCGTCGGCCTATTACGTTGCCAAGCACATCATTCATCTGATCAACGATGTCGCCAATGTGATCAACAACGATCCGCAGGTGAAGAACAAACTGAAGGTGGTCTTCATCCCGAACTACAGCGTGAGCCTGGCGCAGATCATTATTCCGGCGGCCGATCTCTCTGAGCAGATCTCTACCGCAGGGACAGAGGCGTCCGGCACCAGTAATATGAAGTTTGCGCTGAATGGCGCGCTGACCATCGGTACGCTGGATGGGGCCAACGTTGAAATGCTGGATCACGTCGGTGAAGAGAACATCTTCATTTTCGGTAATACCACGCCGCAGGTCGAAGCCCTGCGTAAAGGGGGCTATAACCCGCGTGACTATTATGAAAAGGATGAAGAGCTGCATCAGGTGCTGACTCAGATTGCTTCCGGTCTGTTCAGTCCGCAGGATCCGGGCCGCTACCGCAATCTGTTCGATTCACTGGTCAACTTCGGCGATCACTACCAGTTGCTGGCGGATTATCGCAGCTATGTGGATACCCAGGATAAAGTGGATGCGCTCTACCGTAAACCGGATGAGTGGCAACGCCGCGCGGCTAAAAACATCGCCGGAATGGGCTACTTCTCGTCGGACCGTACGATTCAGGAGTACGCTGATGAGATCTGGAATATCTCGCCAGTAAGGTTGTAAGGCGCGTGCAGTCAGGTTTCTGACTTTCTATGCGGCCGAGGGATCGGCCGCACTCTCCTGTGCTCTCTTTGCTCACCGTCTATCCCGCACCTCTTTCAGCAGGTTCAGCCTCTTATCGCCTCTGCCTCCGTAAGTGCCTCTTGTGCGAGCCAGATCATTACACCCTGGCTGAGAATCGCTACTATGCGGGAAAGCAAAATGACCCTACAGGCAACAGCAGCAATGAGTGACAACATCAACCAGGAAATTACCTTTCGTAAACTCAGCGTCTTCATGATGTTTATGAGCAAGGGCAATATCGCCCGTACGGCGGAAGCGCTGGCGCTGAGCAGTGTCAGCGTGCATCGCGCACTGCATACGCTGGAAGAGGGCATCGACTGCCCGCTGTTTATCCACAAGGGCCGCAACCTGGTGCCGCTGCCTGCCGCCTGGACGCTGCTGGACTATTGTCGCGATGTGACCACCCTGATGGGCAAAGGCATTGAAGAGGCGCGCAAAGTCGCAGGCATCGGCGGAGGGCGTCTGCGACTTGGCACGCTCTACTCCCTGACGCTGGAGACCATTCCCCGGCTGATCATGGGCATGAAGCTGCGTCGGCCCACGCTGGAGCTCGATCTGACCATGGGTTCCAATCAAATGCTGCTGAATATGCTGGAAGATGACGCGCTGGATGCGATTCTGATCGCCACCGATGACGGCGAACTCAGCGACGCGCATTTTGATGTGATTCCGCTGTTTGAGGACAGGATCTTTCTGGCCACACCGGCCGGGGAGACGCGGGACGGAGCCGGTCCGGTGGATCTGCGTGATTATGCCGACCGTGATTTTGTCTCGCTGGCTGAAGGGTTTGCCACCTATGCCGGTTCGCAGGAGGCGTTCCAGATAGCCGGATTTGAACCGCGCATGGTCACCCAGGTGAATGACATCTTCTCGATGATAAGCCTGGTGCAGGCGGGCGTCGGCCTGGCACTGATCCCGGGACGGATGAAGAAGGTGTATGAAAACAACATTCAGCTGCTGACGCTCGCTGAGCCTTACCAGATGCGTCAGCAGATCTCGATTGTCTACTCACATCGCCGCGAACGGGATAATGACCTGCTGGCACTGGCGGCAGAAGGGCGGATGTACGCCCGCAGCCTTACTGACTCAGCCGTTTAACCAGATGGAGTGCAACCTCAACGCTGTTGCGCTCCAGACAAATCGCGTCGCCCTGCCAGCCCGCCTGAAGCGTCAGGCCGGTCAGCACATTGCCAGGCGGCATCTCAATCGCCAGTCGGGCATCGCGCTGATTGGCTGAAACCATCGCATCATTCCACTGCACCGTACGCGCCATATTAAAGGCAAGATCGTCGGCAATCTTCTCCGGCTCCCAAATCACGCGTCCGGTTGAACCACTGAGGTAAGCGCAATGGGGACGGGAAAGGCTGACGGACCCGAATGCGCGCGCCAGTTCTGCGGCGGGCTTATCCAGCAGCGCGCAGTGCGACGGCACGCTCACCGCGAGTTTAATCGCTTTGCTGGCACCGGCATCCAGCGCTTTCTGCGCGACTACCGCCATATCCTCGTCGCGGCCAGCAATCACAATCTGCGTTTCCGCATTCAGGTTGGCGATATAGGTGTTGCTGCCGGGCAGCAGTTTTTCCAGACGACTCAGCGTCAGGCCGGTGATGGCGGTCAGGCCATATCCCTCCGGATAAGCCTGCTCCATCAGATCGCCGCGCAGTGCCACCAGCCGCAGAGCATCACTGAAATCCAATGCGCCGGAAATCACCGCAGCAGGAAACGCACCGATCGACAGACCGCTGACGATATCGGGTTTCACCCCACGGCGGATCAGCTCGCGCGCCCAGGCAACACCGCAAATCAGCAGACTGAGCTGCACGGCGCGCGTGTGGCGCAGTGCATCGGCACTGTCGAGCTGGTCAGTCTCGTCGCCCAGCACTGCACGCACGCTGTTTAACAGGGCGTCGCCGTCGGGAAGGTGCTGTAACATCCCGGCACGCTGAGTGCCCTGGCCGGGAAAGGTAAAGAGTATTTTCATTGTAGCTCCCTGCTCCAGGGTGAAGCGGTCAGTATCGGCCCGGTAACGGTTTTAACCAGCGCGCGGCCTTCACGCAGCCACTCGCTGAGGGCAAACGCGCCGGACGGCGTTTCTACCTGCGTATCGACCCGACAGGCCAGCGTGTCGGTTTGCGCCTGCCAGCGTTGCAGCGCATCGCGCGCCAGCGGCTCTGGCGCGCGAATAACTAAATCAAGATCGCTGGCGGCATGCAGCGTGGGTTGCTGAGTTGCCAGTGCGTAACCGGTACTGCCGGTAATGCCCCAGCGCCACGGCCAGTCGTGCTCACTGAGGGCAATCGCCGCGCCGACCGGCGCATAAGCGGTGAACGGCGAGGCAAGCAACTGCGCACGCGCCGCCAGCATCTCCGGTGTGACAACGCGAACGATGTCCGCTGCATTGACCCATCCGGCGGCGCGCTGTTCGCGGCGCTCGCCGCGCACACCCACCGGTATCAGCCCGGTTTCGCTTCTGTCGCGCCGCACCACGACCGGAAGGCCGGGATGCCAGAACTGACTGACCCAGCTCTCACTGATGGCGGCTAAGGCGTTGCCGTCTCGCAGCCAGAGCAGATCGTGGGGGCGCGGTACAGAGCTCATATTACATTCCTGATGTCAGCGTAATGAACAGCGGTAATGACAAAATACAGAGAATAGAGCTGAGCAGCAGCACAGCCTCTGCATCCGGCGACTGCACGCCAAAGCGGTTGCCAAACACCACTCCGAAGAAACCGGCGGAGAGCGCAATCATCAGAATGGCGGTAATGGCCACCGGACCGCTGAGACCCAATGCCAGCACCAGACCCCAGGCGATAAAGGGCTGAATCAGCAGTTTAGTCACCGTGCCGACGCCCACCACCGCGTTGAGTTTCAGTTTGCGTGCCGACAGGATGACACCGGTCAGGAAGAGTGCAGCGGCCGTGGCAGCCAGACCCAGCGGTTTGATGGCGGCCAGCACCAGATCAGGCATTTTAACGCCCAGCGCTGATAACACCACGCCAATCAACGGTCCCAGTACGATCGGTTTT
Source organism: Pantoea sp. CFSAN033090 (assembly GCF_001264395.1). Taxonomy (NCBI): domain Bacteria; kingdom Pseudomonadati; phylum Pseudomonadota; class Gammaproteobacteria; order Enterobacterales; family Erwiniaceae; genus Pantoea; species Pantoea sp. CFSAN033090. The sequence goes on from NZ_LGYX01000003.1 coordinate 156,006, forward strand.
TTCACTGAACGCCACATCAGAATCGGCAGCATGGTCAGGGTTGAACCGTGTTCGGTGCCGTCGGCAAACGCTTTTTCACGTTCCAGAATCAGCAGGCAAAGCGGTGTAAGCAGCACTGAACCACAGGCGATGGAGACCGCTACCGAGAGCGAGGTGGCGCCATTTTCACCCAGTACGCTGGCCAGAATGGGCAGGCCCAGCGCGGCGTAATTTGGCAGCGCCACAGTCAGTGTCAGCACAGCCGCATCCTGCGGTGACTTTTTGAAAACTTTTGTAGCCGCGAAATAGACAGCTCCATAGGTAATCCACATTGCGCCGGTAATAACCACAATCAGCGGCCATTGCGCCACGATGCCCGGCCAGGGCGTTTGTACCGTGGCACTGAACAGCGCGGCGGGCAGCGCAAAATCCATGACGAAAATATTCAGCAGAGAGACGTCTTTGTTGTTGACCATTCCGGCCTTACCGGCCCAGAAACCCAGCAGCATGATGACAAAAATCGGAGCAAGGGCATGAACAATTATATAAATCATAAATCACCTGTATTTAAGAAAGAATTTTCTGTTAACAGCGATGTTTATAATTCTGAACACGGCCACTGCCCCGGGGCGCACTTAGCAATGCGCCCCGTCAGACCGGTTTCGGCAGGTTTATTTTTTTATTTAATTACCAGGTTGCGCGCATCCGCTCGCGAACCAGGGAGGAGCTGTGGCGATTGGATGCGCCCAGCCGGTTTTTCAGGCTCGGATCCTGACGCGCATCGCTAATGGCTTTCTGCAACGCGATCTCGACCATCGCCACATCGGCGTCAGAAGGCGCATCGGGATTGGCCACGTTCAGCAGATCGGAGAGCAGACCCAGCGTGGCGAAGTTATTCACGTCATAGGCCATCGGCGGAATGGTCGCCGCCAGTTTCTCCAGCGCCTCCACCGAACGCAGCGTGATACGCGCGGCGGACTCTTTACCCATCGCGTGCACCAGCACACCCTGATCGTTGAGCGCAATCAGGCGGTTGGCCTGATAACCGTGCGCCAGGAAGGCACCAGACATCGCTTTGCCAACAATCAGTCCAATCACCGGATGACCCGCAAGGCGTGCTTTGGCATAAGCGCCCGCAGCCCCGGCCAGCGCCTGATGAATACCGAACGCCTCTTCGCGACGACCATAGGCCTGACTCGGCACGTCGATCACCGCCACAATCGGGCGTTTCACGTCGCTGTTCTTGTCCTCTTCCAGCGTTTCATTCACCACTTTCGCCAGCGTCCAGCCTTCCAGCAGACCGACTTCGCCCCTCGCGGCACGCGGATAGTGGTTTTGTGCATCGGGCACCACGGCGATAAAGCGCACGCTTTCGCCATTAAGTTCACCGTCCGCCACCTGGACAGAGGCGCACAGGCCGCTGAGGCGCTGCGCATCAGGTGCAAGTTTTTCCAGCCAGATTGCACCGCGGCTGTTTGTCTGGGTCATTATTTATCCTCCCGGGCGAAAAGCTGTTTAATCTGCGCCGTGTCCGCCTGCTGACGGGTGTCGAACTGCGTCAGGCGTGGCAGGAAATCGGCATATTTATCGCTGCGGTGCTGCGCCGGAACGCCTTTGGCAATGAAGTCATTCATCGCACTCTTAACCGCATTGACGCCATCACCGACCAGCGCATCGACCAGGCCGCTGGCGTAGCGGATTTCACCGCCGGTCATGCTCCAGATAAACGGGCGATCGCGCGAGTCATACTCTTCAATGCCCGCTTCCTGCTCAATCACCTGCGGACCGTTCAGCCCCAGGCGCGCTTCACGCGTCACAATCAGGTAGCTGCACAGCGCAGCGGCGATGGACATCCCGCCAAAGCAGCCGACGGTACCGGCAATAATGCCGATAACCGGGGTATAGCGGCGCAGATCGACAATCGCGGCATGAATATCGGCAATCGCCGCCAGCCCCAGATTGGCTTCCTGTAAACGCACGCCGCCGGTTTCCAGGCAGAGCACCGCCTGAGTGGGTATTCCATTGCGGTTGTCTTCGGCTGCCAGTTCCAGCGCCGCCGCCATTTTGGCACCGGAGACTTCGCCCATGCTGCCACCCTGGAAGGTGCCTTCAATGGCGATAACGACCGCAGGCTGCCCGTTCAGCGTGCCGCGTGCCACCACCATGCCGTCATCTGACTGTGGGACCACACCCTGCGGGGCCAGCCACGGCGACATGATGCCTTCGAAAGGATCCAGCAGTTCGCGATAGCTGCCGTCGTCCAGCAGTGCACGGGCGCGCTCACGGGCGCGTAATTCAATAAAACTGGCATCGTTACGCATGGCTCACCTCCTCAAAAACCTGTTCAATACGGATACGCGCCACGCCGGGTGTCGCGCCGAAATCGTGAATAATCAGCTTTCCGGCAGGCAGACCGTTGGTTAAATTCAGGCGGTCAAACAGCGCCTTCCAGCGGGCGTCGCTGTTATCCAGTGAGGTGGTGATATCAATGCTAAGCGTTTGTCCTTCAGTTGCGGTGTACAGCACTTCCATATCACCGGAACCAACGACCCCTGCCAGAGCTTTACCGCTGAGTGAGCGGTTAGCAGGTAAAGATAATGTGATGTGTTCCATAATGGCCTCTAGAAATAAGAATGTTCAGGTGAACAGACCCGATCAATGAACAGCGTCGCGGCCAGCAAATCGGCGGCCCCGCCAGGCGAAGCGTTGAGCGACAGCATGCGCTGATCGAGCCGCGCCAGCGCTTTCTGGCCGCCTGCTGTGCGACAGCCGCCAGACAGCAGCACGGCGCATGCTCCCTGCTGCATCGCTTTCAGTCCGGTCATACCGGCCCGTGACAGCACGCAGGTATCGCTGAGCGAGGTCATGATCGCCATCAGCGCATCAAGGCGGGCTTCATTTTCACTGGCACCCGTTGCACGACTGGTCATCAGTTGTGGCAGCGCCAGCTTCATCACGTGAGGAAACGCCTGTTGCGCCTCTTCGCGTGCGCCGGGCACCTGATAGCGGTGCGTCGCTTTTAACCCTTTGCTGAACAGTTTTGGTGCAGCGCGGTCGGGCAGGCTGGCCAGCGCGGCTGCGGTGCGGGTCAGCTGGTCGGCACTGGCCGCGCCACCGTGCATGGCTGCAGCACTGACCAGCAGTCCCAGCGCCCAGATCGCACCCCGATGGGTGTTGACGCCGCCGGTTGCCGCCATCATCTGCTGTTCACCGTCACGGCCCAGCCGACCCACCGTTTCACGCAGGGCAATATCAGCAGGACGCAGCCAGCTGTGACGGGCCAGCGCCAGAAAGGTCGGCACAAGGCTGTGAGCGGAACGCTCCATCAGCGCCAGCGTCAGATCCTGATGCGCGCCGTTCCCCCGACTGTCTACCAGACCCGGCTTGGGGCTTAGCCGCGCTTCATCGGTCAGACAATCGCGCGCAATCGTCGCCAGCTGGCTGGCCTGCGCCTCGGTTTGAGTCTGCGACAGAAGTTTCATTACCAGCTCCGGAATTTTGCCGGTGGGTTATAAAGACCACCCGACCATTCCACCAGGTCAGAGACGCTGCTGGCGGCGAGCAGTGAGCGGGTCGCATCTGAACGACGAATGCCCATATCTTCCGGATAGACCACTTTGCCGCTTTTACGCAGGGCCGCCACGCGCGCCGCATCGACGCCAAGGCCGATATCGGTGATGCCGGCTACCGCAGCGACCATCGCACGGCGCTCTTCAAGGCTTTCCGCGCGATAGAGATAGGCAATACCCTCTTCGGTCAGCACGTGGGTGACGTCATCGCCATAGATCATCACGGGTGCCAGCGGCATACCGGTCGATTTCGCCACTTCAACGGCATCTAGCGTTTCAACAAAGGTCGGTTTGGCACCGGCCTGGAAGGTTTCCACCATCTGAACCACCAGTTTTTTACCGCGCTGCATCGGATCCGGTTCGGTGATCATATTGAGCCATGCAGGCGTGGCATGGCGTCGGCCGTGCGGATCGTGGCCCATGTTAGGCGCACCGCCGAACCCGGAAAGGCGACCGCGGGTCACGGTTGAGGAGTTTGCCAGGCCATCGACCTGCAGGGTGGCACCGATAAACATATCCACCGCATACTGACCTGCCAGCTGACAGAAGGCGCGGTTAGAGCGCATAGAGCCGTCGCTGCCGGTGAAGAAGATATCGGGACGGGCGCGAATGTACTCTTCCATGCCCAGCTCGCCACCGAAGCAGTGCACGCTCTCAACCCAGCCACTCTCAATCGCCGGGATCAGTGTCGGATGCGGGTTAAGGGTCCAGTGCTTACAGATTTTGCCTTTCAGGCCGAGTTGTTCGCCGTAGGTAGGCAGCAGCAGTTCGATCGCGGCGGTGTTAAAACCGATACCGTGGTTAAGTGACTGCACCTGATGTTCGGCGTAAATGCCTTTAATCGCCATCATCGCCATCAGGATATGTTCCTGCTTAATCAGGCGCGGATCGCGGGTAAACAGCGGTTCGATAAAGAAAGGTTTATCGGCTACGACGATGTAATCGATCCAGGAGCCGGGAATATCGACGCGGGGCAGGTCGGTCTCGTCATCGACCAGCTCATTTACCTGGGCAATCACGATACCGTCACGGAACGCGGCGGCTTCCACCAGGGCAGGCGTATCTTCAGTACTCGGGCCGGTGTATAGGTTGCCTTTGCGGTCAGCTTTATAACCGGCAATCAGCGCGACGTTTGGACTCAGATCGACATAAAGGCGGGAATAGAGTTCGATATAGGTGTGGATTGCGCCTATTTCCAGCTGACCATCTTCTAACAACTGAGAAATACGCAGACTTTGCGGACCGGAAAAAGAGAAGTCGAGTTTACGCGCAATGCCTTTTTCGAAAATATCCAGATGCTCACTGCGACCCACGCTCGGCATAATCATATGCAGGTCGTGTACTATCGCCGGATTAACCTCAGCCAGGGTACGTGATAAAAAATCGGCCTGCTTCTGGTTATTCCCTTCCAGTACCACCCGGTCGCCCGGAGCAATCAGTTTTTCAAATGCTTCTACAGCTCTTTCAGTAGGAATGACTTTGCCATCAACAGGGAAGGATGCCAGACGACGCGCTTTTTCACTGCGGCGCGTGTTCCATTCCCGGGCAGGCGTTTGGCCTGTGTTCATTTCAACCTCCTGATTAAAATAACGGTTGTTTCGTTTTTACTGAGGAAAGTTTGTGCTTTCTGTTGACGTCGTTCAATTAAGCAAAAAGCCTGAACGTTATATTTACAGTAACAATAGGATGTGAACGTTTTGATATGCGAAGCAGAAAGAGTTGAGTTTAGGCGCTGACCAAAAATGTGATCGCATAAACGGATTTCTGTATAAAGAATGGTGTGAGCCTGGCATTTTTAATAAAAAGTACGTCGTACAAAAATAAACTCTGCTATACGCTGAAAAGAGCTACCTGTTGGATCAGCAACCGGATTCACCGACCCGCTATCGCAGACATAAAAAAAGCAGGCCGAAGCCTGCTTTCTGATTCTTTAGTTAGTTACTGTCCGTTTATGATGCCAGCGACAGGACGGGTTTAGCTTTCGCTGCCAGCCACTCGGTGACTCGCGCCTGCTGCTCTTTGGTCAGCCACATGCCCTGTTTGGTACGACGCCAGATAGCATCATCCAGCTCACGAACCCACTCATGCTGTACCAGGTAGCGTAATTCTGCTTCGTAAAACTCGTGACCGAAGTTCTCACCCAGATCGTCCAGGCTTTTCGCGCCAGCCAGCAGGGTTTCAGTGCTGCTGCCGTAGGTGCGCGAGAAGTGGCGCGCCATATTTTCACTGATAAATGGATAGCGACGACGCAGGCTGGCCGCATAATCTTCACGGGTGCCGGAGATATTTCCGCCTGGCAACACGCAGTTCTTCGTCCATGCCGGGCCCGCGTTCGGATAGTACTTCGCCAGTTTCTCCAGCGCATGTTCTGCCAGCTTACGGTAGGTGGTCAGCTTGCCGCCAAACACCGACAGCAGCGGAGCCTGACCATTATCGTCGCGCACATCCAGGGTGTAATCACGGGTGATCGCCTGTGGCGAATCGGATTCGTCATCACACAGCGGACGGACACCGGAATAGGACCAGACGATATCGTCAGCGGTCAGCTGCTTTTTAAAGTGTCCGTTGAACACTTTCAGCAGATAGTCGGTCTCGCTGTCATCAATATTGACGTTTTTCGGATCGCCTTTGTACTCGACGTCGGTGGTACCGATGATAGAGAACTCATCCATCCATGGGATGACAAACACGATGCGGTTATCTTCGTTCTGCAGAATGTAAGCCTGCTTTTCGGTATGGACGCGTGGCACCACAATGTGGCTGCCCTTGATCAGGCGAATACCGTAAGGTGATTTCAGCTTCAGACTGTCGTCGAACAGCTGTTTGACCCACGGGCCGGCAGCATTGACCAGGCCTTTCGCCTGCCAGGTAAAGGTTTTACCGCTGTCGACATCTTCCGCTTCGACCTTCCACAGGCCGCCTTCACGCCAGGCACGGGTCACGCGGGTGCGGGTACGGACTTCGCCGCCACGCTTCACGACTTCCTGTGCGTTCAGTACCACCATGCGGGCATCATCGACCCAGCAGTCAGAATATTCGAATCCGCGCGTAATTTCCGGCTTCAGGGCCGAATCCGCGCCAAATCGCAAACTTTTACTGCCTGGCAGACTGGTACGCTTGCCAAGATGGTCATACATAAACAGGCCGGTGCGGATCATCCACGCCGGACGCAGATGCGGACGGTGCGGCAGACGGAAGCGCATCGGGAACGCCAGATGCGGAGCCATTTTCAGCAGCACTTCACGCTCGGCCAGTGCTTCACTGACCAGACGGAATTCGTAATGTTCAAGGTAGCGCAAGCCGCCGTGAATCAGTTTTGAACTGGCAGAGGAGGTCGCGCAAGCCAGATCCCGCGCCTCCAGCATTAACACCGACAGTCCGCGTCCTGCAGCGTCTGCTGCAATGCCGGCACCGTTGATGCCGCCGCCGATCACGATCAGGTCTTTGGTTTCCACGTCATCTCCTCCGATGTTCGGAATAGTTCACTAATGTTCGTTTTCGAGCATAATCATAATCGCAAACCAACATTGACGCCAGCTTTTAACCAGGTAAAAACATTTTTGCGTGATATAGCTAACATTCTGCCCACCAAAAAAACCGATAGCCGTAACGATTGTCAGGTTATCGGCGTGGATTCTCGGGTTACACTACGCGCTATTGTGACGCTGTTATGAGAGATCCCATGGAAACGTTCGAATGTATTGATGTGCAGCAGGCGCAGGCGCGTCTGGCGCAGGGTGCGCTGCTGGTAGATATCCGCGATCCGCAAAGTTATGCCCTGGGTCATGCGGCGGGTGCGTTGCATCTGACCAACAGCAACCTCAGCGATTTTGTAACTGGTGCCGATCACAGCCTGCCGGTGCTGGTGATGTGCTATCACGGCAACAGCAGCAAAAGCGCGGCACAATATCTGCTGGGACAGGGCTTCAGCGCGGCGTACAGCATTGATGGCGGCTTTGATGCCTGGCGTGCTGCCTTTCCTCAGCAGGTTGCCCTCGGCAGCGAATAGATTGCCGCTCGTCACATGGAGAGTTACTGATGCGCATTACTCAATTTAATCAGCCCCGCATGGCGCAGGCCTTTGTTGACTACATGGCGACGCGGGGCATCACGCTGCGTATTGAGCATGAAAATCACTACGTCATCATGCTGGATGATGAGAGCAAGATTTCACTGGTCGAAAACGAACTTCAGCAGTTTTTGCACGACCCTAACCATCCGCGTTATCAGGCCGCCAGCTGGCATAGCGGAAAAACTGACAGTGGCCTGCGCTATGAGCGCAGCAATATCTGGGCGAATATCCGTGAGCGTGCCGGTCCGCTGACCATGACGCTGATGGTGCTCTGTATCGCGATATTTATTCTGATGCAGGTCATGGGCGATCGCACCGTGATGGCCTGGCTCTCCTGGCCGGATGCCGATCAGCATCTTCAGGTCTGGCGCTGGTTCAGCCATGCGCTGCTGCACTTTTCACTGCTGCACATTCTGTTTAATCTGATGTGGTGGTGGTATCTGGGCGGCGCGGTTGAGAAGCGACTTGGCAGCGGCAAACTCTTTGTCATTCTGCTGATTTCGGCTCTGCTCAGCGGCTGGCTGCAGGCGAAGTTCAGCGGCATCTGGTTTGGTGGCCTGTCGGGCGTGGTCTATGCCCTGATGGGTTACTGCTGGCTGCGCGGGGAGCGCGATCCCGACAGCGGCGTCTATCTTGAACGGGGATTGATCGGTTTTGCGCTGGTCTGGCTGGTGATTGGCTGGTTTGGCGTCTTTGGTCTGGCTATTGCCAACGCGGCGCACGTCGCCGGTCTGGTGGTCGGACTGGCGATGGCGCTGGTGGATACGCGTAAAGTCACGCGTCGTTAGACAGGATTATGCGGGTTAACAGGAGAGGAACGTGAAGCAGACGCAACGTCATGACGCGATTATCGATTTAGTCCGTCGTCAGGGATATGTCAGTACTGAGGAGCTGGTGGATCATTTTGAGGTCAGCCCGCAAACCATTCGTCGCGATCTCAACGATCTGGCCGATCAGAACAAAATTCAGCGTCACCACGGCGGCGCGGCGCTTCCCTCCAGCTCTGAGAATACCGCCTGGCACGACCGTAAAATGATGTGGTCAGCGGAAAAAGCGCGGATTGCCCAGCGCGTGGCAAGCCAGATCCCGGATGGTGCTACGCTGTTTATCGATATCGGCACCACGCCGGAAGCGGTGGCGCATGCGCTGCTCAACCACAGCGATTTGCGCGTGGTCACCAATAACCTTAACGTCGCCATGCTGCTGATGGATAAACCCGATTTCCGGGTCATTATCGCGGGCGGTGAAGTGCGGACCCGCGATGGCGCGGTAATGGGTGAAGCGACGCTCGACTTCATTTCTCAGTTCCGGCTCGACTACGGCATTCTGGGGATCAGCGGCATCGATATGGATGGTTCGCTGCTGGAGTTTGACTATCACGAAGTCCGCACCAAGCGCGCCATCATCGAAAATTCACGCTGCGTGATGCTGGTGGTGGATCACTCGAAGTTTGGCCGGAACGCCATGGTCAACCTCGGCAACATGAGTCTGCTTGACTACCTCTACACCGACAAAACGCCGCCTGCCAGCGTAATGAAGGTGATTGAGCAGCATGAGGTTCATCTCGAACTCTGCTGATTTCTGCCACGCCAGCCCCCCGGCTGGCGTTTTTCTTTGATTGCTGTCGCTTTTTTCCTCACTCCCGTCTTTACTTAACGGTTGCTGGCACCCGGTTGCCAGCCCGTGCGCTTTCTATTTTTGCTTCACCTCATTGCGTAACAGAAGGGAGTGATATGCCGCAGCAAAAATTTAATAAAGCCCGTTTTAATGCCGCCTTTACCCGCCAGTGGCAACAGTTAAGTCTCCGTTCCGCCCAGCAGATGACCCCGCACCAGGCGTGGCAGGCGGTCAGCGCGGCGCTGGCGGAGCTACTGGACGCGCAACCGGCACCGCGTCCGGCTGTGCAGCAGCGTCACGTTAATTACCTCTCAATGGAGTTTCTGATTGGCCGTCTGACCGGCAACAACCTGCTCAATCTCGGCTGGTATAACGACGTCAAAGCGGCGCTGGCTGAGCACGAGTTGGATTTAACGGAACTGCTGGAGCAGGAGGTCGATCCGGCGCTGGGTAACGGCGGGCTGGGACGACTGGCTGCCTGCTACATGGATTCGATGGCAACGGTGGGGCAGTCCGCCACCGGCCACGGACTGAACTACCAGTATGGCCTGTTCCGCCAGTCTTTCGATGATGGCCAGCAGATTGAAGCACCCGATGACTGGCAGCGTGAGCGCTATCCCTGGTTCCGCCACAACGCGGCGCTGGATGTGGAAGTCGCGATGGGGGGCCGGGTAGAAAAGCAGGAAAACGGCGGTGTACGCTGGCTGCCCGATTTTACGCTGCGCGGCGAGGCCTGGGATTTGCCGGTGACCGGCTACCGCAACGGCGTGACGCTGCCGCTGCGTCTGTGGCAGGCAGTGAGTGCGCATCCGTTTGATCTCACGGCGTTTAACGACGGCAATTTTCTGCAGGCGGAGCAGCCCGGCATCGAGGCGGCAAAACTGACCAAAGTGCTCTATCCCAATGACAACCATCAGGCCGGCAAGCGGCTGCGCCTGATGCAGCAATATTTCCAGTGCGCCTGTGCGGTGGCGGATATCCTGCGTCGTCACCATCTGGCGGGACGCAGCATTCACAGCCTGCCTGACTTCGAAGTGATTCAGCTCAACGATACACATCCCACCATCGCCATCCCGGAGATGCTGCGCGTGTTGCTGGATGAGCATCAGCTGAGCTGGGATGAGGCGTGGCAGATCACCAGCCGGTTGTTTGCCTACACCAACCACACGCTGATGCCGGAGGCGCTGGAGCGCTGGGATGAGAAGCTGATGCGCAGTCTGCTGCCGCGCCATATGCTGATCATCAAAGAGATCAATCAGCGGCTGAAAAAGCAGGTGAAGCAGCGCTGGCCGGATGACAAAGCGATGTGGCACAAGCTGGCGGTGGTCGCTGACGGTCAGGTGCGGATGGCGAATCTCTGCGTCGTCAGCGGGTTTGCGGTCAACGGTGTGGCGGCGCTGCACTCAAGCCTGGTGGTCAGCGATCTTTTCCCGGAATATCACCAGCTCTGGCCGCAGAAATTCCACAACGTCACCAACGGCATCACGCCGCGCCGCTGGCTGAAGCAGTGTAATCCGGCGCTGGCCGGGCTGATTGATGAGACGCTGAAAACCGAGTGGGCCAATAACCTTGAGGCGTTAAGCGGTCTGGAGGCCTATGCCGACGATCAGGCGTTTCGTCAGCGCTATCGCAGCATCAAACAGCAGAACAAAGCGCAGCTTACGGAGTATATCGCCCGCCACACGGGGATTATCGTGAACCCGGCCGCGCTGTTCGATGTGCAGATCAAACGGCTGCATGAGTACAAGCGCCAGCACCTCAGCCTGCTGCATATCCTCTACTGCTATCAGAAAATCTGTCATAACCCGGAGGATGTCACCTTTACGCCACGGGTGTTCCTGTTCGGTGCCAAAGCCGCGCCGGGTTATTACCTCGCCAAAAATATCATTTACGCCATTAACAAGGTGGCGGAGGTGGTGAACAACGATCCACGGGTCGGTGACCGACTCAAAGTGGTGTTCATCCCGGACTACCGCATCACCGTGGCCGAACTGATGATCCCGGCGGCCGATCTCTCAGAGCAGATCTCCACCGCCGGATATGAAGCCTCCGGCACCGGCAACATGAAGCTGGCGCTGAACGGTGCGCTGACGATTGGCACGCTGGATGGCGCCAATGTCGAGATTGCCGAACAGGTGGGTGAGGAGAATATCTTTATCTTCGGTCACACCGTGGACGAGGTCAAAGCGCTCAAGGCGAAAGGCTATAACCCGAAAAAGGTGCGTAAGCAGAACAAGCCGCTGGACGATCTACTGAAATCGCTGGAGAAGGGCAAATTCAGCAACGGGGATAAACATGCGTTTGACCTGATGCTGGAGAGCCTGACGAAACATGGCGATCCCTGGCTGGTGCTGGCCGATTTCCAGGCCTACATCGAGGCGCAGCAACGGGTGGAAGCCCTGTGGCGCGACCAGGAAGGCTGGACCCGCGCCGCCATCCTCAATACGGCACGAACCGGCATGTTCAGTTCGGACCGGTCAATTCGTGACTATCAGCAACGTATCTGGCAGGCACCGCGCTAAGGAGCAGCAATGAAGCAACATTCACTCGGTCAGGCCGCCCGTGCCGCGGGAATTTCACTGGACTACATCAACGTCAATGGCGAGAAAGAGGCGATCAGCGATGAGACCCTGCAGGCGCTGCTGGCGGTGATGGACGATCCGCAGGACGCAAAAAAATCGCCGCTGCCGCCGGTCGCGGTGTTCAGCGGCAGTGGCAAGCGACAGCTGACGCCACAGGGCAGCGGCGTTTACCGCTGGCAGTTGCAGACTGAAAACGGCAAACAGCACAGCGGCGAGTTAACCGCCTGTGAGCCTTTTACACTGCCTGGTCCGCTGGCGCAGGGGTACCACCAGCTCACACTCAGTAAGGGCAAAAAAAGCTGGCAGACGCGGATTATCGTCGCGCCGCGCCGCTGCTATCTGCCTCCGGCGCTGGAAGCGGGGGAAAAACGCTGGGGTGCGCTGGTGCAGCTCTACACCGTGCGCTCTGAACAGAACTGGGGCATCGGCGACTTCGGCGATCTCGACCAGCTGCTGGTGCAGCTGGCTGAACGCGGTGGCGATTTCGTCGGGCTGAATCCGCTGCATGCGCTCTATCCCGCCAGCGCCGGTTTCGCCAGTCCGTACAGCCCGTCGTCGCGCCGCTGGCTGAACGTAATCTATATCGACGTCAGTCAGGTGGCCGATTTTCAGCAAAGCGCGGCGGCACAGAAGTGGTGGAATAGCGCCAGAACCCGGAAGGCGCTGACCAAAGCGCGTGAGGCGGAGCTGGTTGACTACGAGGCCGTAATGGCGCTTAAGCTCGCTGCGCTGCGGCACGCCTGGGCACACTTTCAGACGCGAGACAGCCAGAGCGAAGAGCATCAATCCTGGGCGGCCTTTGTGCGTGAAGGCGGCGACAGCCTGCGTTATCAGGCCGCCTACGACGGCATACAGCTGGAGCGGCGGGCAGATAAGGCGCAGCAGGGCGGCTGGCCTGCGTGGCCGGAAGGGTGGCGCAACAGCCAGTTGCCGGAGGTGCAGCAGTGGTGTGCACAGCATGAAGAGGAGATCGCTTTCTGGCAGTGGCTGCAATGGCTGGCGCAGCAGCAGTTCTCTGGCTGCTGGACGCACAGTCAGGCGCTGGGCATGAGCGTCGGACTCTATCGTGACCTGGCAGTGGGCGTGGCGGAAGGCAGCGCGGAAACCTGGCACGACCCGGAGCTTTACCGCCTCAAGGCCTCGGTGGGTGCGCCGCCTGACCGTCTTGGTCCGCTGGGACAAAACTGGGGCTTACCGCCGATGGATCCGCATGTCATGAAGGCGCGCGGCTACCAGCCATTTATCGACATGCTGCGCGCCAATATGCGCGACTGCGGCGCGTTGCGCATCGACCATGTGATGTCACTGCTGCGTCTGTGGTGGGTGCCTGCCGGGGAAACGGCGGATAAAGGCGCCTATGTGGCCTATCCGGTCAACGATCTGCTGGGTATCCTGGCGCTGGAGAGCCACCGGCTGCGCTGTATGGTGATTGGTGAAGACCTTGGCACTGTGCCCCAGGAGATTGTCAGCCTGCTGCGTAAAAGTGGCGTCTTTTCATGGAAGGTGCTCTGGTTTGAGCAGGAGAAGGATGAGCGCTATCGCGCGCCGCAGGACTATCCGCGCCAGTCTATCGCCAGCGCCAGCACGCACGATCTGCCTACGCTGACCGGCTTCTGGGAGCAGGGCGACCTGGCGCTGGGTGAGAAGATTGGCCTCTATCCGGGCGATGCGGTGAAAGCGTTACATCAGCAGCGCGCCGCGCAGAAGCAGGCGCTGCTGGATGCGCTGCATCAGGCGGGTGCCTTACCGGCACGCAGCCAGAAGAAGGCAGAGAAGCTCACCATGACGCCTGCGCTGAATCGGGCAATACATCGCTTCCTGGCGGATACCGACAGTGCGCTGCTTGGCCTGCAGCCTGAGGACTGGCTTGGCATGACCACGCCGGTCAACGTCCCGGGCACGGTGGATCAGTACCCTAACTGGCGACGCAAGCTGAGCAAAACGCTGGAGGAGATCTTTGCGGACAAGGAAGTGAATGCACTGCTGAAGGTGGTCAGCCAGCAGCGTCAGTCAGGAGAGAAAGAGCAATAACAGAAGCGCGGCAGCCATGCTGCCGCGCTTAATCATCAGTAGAACGAGTGTTCACCGCGCTGATGCTCAGTAATATCCCGCACGCCTTTGAGTTCCGGGAAGGCGGCCAGCAGCTCTTTCTCGATACCATCTTTCAGGGTCACGTCGATCATCGAACAGCCGTTACAGCCGCCGCCAAACTGCAGAATGGCGTAGCCCTCATCGGTGATCTCCATCAGCGACACGCGACCGCCATGGCCGGCCAGCTGTGGGTTGATCTGCGCCTGAAGCAGATACTCAACGCGCTCAACCATTGGCGCATCATCAGAGACTTTACGCATTTTGGCATTCGGCGCTTTCAGCGTCAGCTGTGAACCAAGATTGTCGGTAACGAAGTCAATTTCAGCATCTTCCAGATACGGCTTGCTCAGTTCATCAACGTAAGCAGAGAGCTTTTCGAACTTCAGTTCGGTGTCAGTAGCTTCAACGGCATCGGGCGGACAGTAAGAGACGCCACACTCGGCTGTTGGCGTACCCGGGTTAATCACGAATACGCGAATCTGGGTGCCATCTTCTTGTTTGGATAGCAGTTTAGAAAAATGTTCCTGGGCAGAGTCAGTAATTCGGATCATGTCGATTGCTCAATAGTTGACTAATTTAGTTGGTTATAATACGCCCATCAAAGACGCTCTACAAGGTACGGCACAGGCACCAGACCTGCACGCTGGCGGCACCCTGGGCCATTAACAGGCGGCTGATTTCATCTACCGTACTGCCGGTGGTAATGACGTCATCCAGCAAAGCGATATGGCGTCCCTGCACCACCATTTCAAGGCAGAAAGCACCCCGTAAGTTGGTGCGGCGCTGGCGGGCGCTGAGCTGATGCTGTAATGCGCCCCCGCGCTTGCGGGAAAGACCTTCGCGCCATTCACATCCCAGCCACTGCGCCAGCGGTGCGGCCAGCAGTACCGTCTGATTAAAGCCGCGCTGCCAGCGTCGTCGCCGATGCAGCGGAACCGGCAGCAGCAGATCGGGACGCGGCACACTGCCACGCCGGTAAACATTAAGCCAGCTTAGCAAAAGCAGCCGCGCCAGCATCACCCTGAGTGCGGTTATGTGAGAAAATTTAAGCTGGTTAACCCACTGGCTGAACGGCGGACAATAGTCATTGACGCAGACCAGCGCCTGCCAGGCGGGCGGTTTAAGCTGGCAGCGGCCGCAGGCGACCTTTGCTGAACCTGCCGGCAATCCGCAGCGTGGACAGAGCAGCGGTAACGGCGGTAATCCGCGCAGACATAAGCTGCAGATGCCGTGCCGGGCTATCCGCAACGGCATCCGGCATAGCCAACATAGGGCGGGCATTGCTAGCATAGCGACCTCCTTATCATTTTCGGGATAGTAACTGATGACGTCGCTCTACTGGCACACCTGCGGAGAAGGAAAACGCGATCTTGTGCTGCTGCACGGATGGGGACTGAATGCCGAAGTCTGGCAAAGCATCATTCCGCGACTCAGCGCGCACTATCGCCTGCATCTGGTCGATCTGCCCGGCTATGGCCGCAGCCAGCATTTCGGTGCGCTGACGCTGGAGCAGATGGCAGCGCAATTGCTGCCTGCGCTGCCACCACAGGCGATTGTGGTGGGCTGGTCGCTGGGCGGACTGGTGGCGACGCAGCTGGCGCTGAGTGCGCCAGAAAAACTGGCTGCACTGATCACCGTTGCCTCGTCGCCCTGTTTCACCGCCACAGAGAGCTGGCCCGGCATTAAACCGGAGACGCTGCAGAACTTTCAGCAGATGCTCAGCAACGATTTCCAGCGCACGGTGGAGCGCTTTCTGGCGCTGCAGACGCTGGGTACCGAAACGGCTCGCGCCGATGCGCGGCAGCTGAAAGAGGTGGTGCTGTCGCAGCCGATGCCGGAGGTGGCGGTGCTGGATGGCGGACTGGATATTCTGCGCCAGGTCGATCTGCGCGACGCGTTACCGCAGATTACGCTGCCGTTCCTGCGACTCTATGGCGCGTTAGATGGACTGGTGCCGCGCCGGATTGCGGCGGAGATAGATGAAATGTTGCCAGCATCGCCTTCAGTGGTTATCGAAAAAGCCGCACATGCGCCTTTTATTTCCCATCCTGAGCGCTTTTGCCAGCATATTGTTAATTTTATCAGTAATCTGCCGTGATAATGACGCTTTGAACTGGCAAAATCGCAGACAGCAGCAATACTTCTCTCTGTGAGCGAGGCCGTTGCAATTTTATGTGATTAGTCATGGAAATGACTATGCCGTTCCATACTGCCTTACGCGTTTAGCGGCTGCTTACATCTCACAATGGATCATGAATGAGGGTAAACATAATGAAGGTTTTTAAATGGGTTGTGGCTTCAATGATGATGGGCGCGATTTCATTTTCTGCGATGGCAGCGAAAGAAGTCACCAAAGAAGAAGTTAAGACAATGAACCTGCAGAAGATCGGCACCGTTAACACCACGGCGGAAACCACCTCGCCAATGGATGCTAAAAAAGTGCTGTCGCAGCTCGCTGACGAAAAAGGCGGTAAATATTACCTGGTGATCGCCGGTCGCGAACACGGCAAATTCAGCGCAACGGCTGAAGTCTACAAGTAATTAACGTAGCCACATGAACTGCCAGGCATCCAGCTTAACCGGCTGGGTGCCATCAATTTTCTCTCCGCTCACCACATCCTGCAACGTATGCGCCACCGGCAATTGCGTCTCCACTGACCGTCCACTGAGATTAAACACGCACAGCAGCCCGTCACCGCTTTCTGGCTGATGACGTCTGAGCACCAGCACGGCGTTTTCGCTCTCATAAAGCGTCATCGGATTATCCGGGTGAAACGCAGGCTGGCGACGACGCAGCTGAATCAGCTGGCCGAGCCGCGTATAGACCTGCTGGCGCAGCCAGTTACCGCCCGCCAGATCCGCTTCTATCTGCTGTAAATCATACTTCTGCCGATTAATCGCCCGGTTGTGTCCGGCGGCGCGCACGCCATCGTAATGGTTACGACCACCCAGAATGCTCTGGATATAGATGGCAGGCACGCCGGGAAAGACCAGCAGAATCGCATGGGCCAGCAAAAAACGTTTCAGCCGCGTGGCGTCATCGTCATCTTCACGGTTGAGCGCATCCAGATAGGTGACGTTGATTTCATAGGGGCTGGTGGTGCCGTCAGGGTTGTTTTTATAGGAGACCAGCGCGCCTTCCAGCGCCAGATCGCGCACCAGCGCCACAATCTCCACTTCAGACAAAATGCCGCGCGCCGGATTAAGGCCGATGCCGTCGTGTGACGCCAGAAAGTTGAAAAAGGTGGTGTCGTTGCTGCTGAGATCCAGAGCGCTCGCCCACTGCCGCAGTGCGCGCGCCGAGCCGGTGTGAATCGCATGCAGCACCAGTGGCGGCAACGAAAACTGATAGACCATCTGCGCCTCATCGTGCCCGTTGCCCAGATAGCTGATGTTGTCCTGATGCGGCACGTTAGTCTCGGTGATAATCACCGTGCCAGGCGCAACCTGGTCGGCAATAGCGCGAAACAGCTTCACCAGCTGATGGGTCTTTTCCAGATGAATGCAGCGCGTTCCGGGCGTTTTCCACATGTAGCCGACCGCATCAAGACGCACATAGTCAGCGCCGCGTTTCAGGTAGTCGAGCAGCACATTGACCATGCGCAGCAGCACCTCAGGATTGGCAAAGTTGAGGTCGATCTGGTCGGCGCTGAAGGTGGTCCAGATAAAGCGGGTTTCGCCATCCGCCATTTTAAACGGCGTCAGCAGCGGCGAGGTGCGCGGACGCGTCACGGCGCTGAGATCGGTGGCGGGCGGCATACTGATAAAGAAATCGTCCCAGCCGGGATCCTGCGCCAGGAAGTGGCTGAACCAGGCGCTGTGTGCCGACATATGGTTGCAGACAAAATCGAACATCAGCCGGGTTTCCTGATGCAGCCGCGCAATGTCCTGCCAGTCGCCGCACAGCGGATCGACCTGATGGTAATCAATCACCGAAAAGCCGTCATCGGACGACCAGGGGAAAAAGGGCAACAGGTGAACCAGCGGAAACGTGGATTGCAGGTGCTGCTGATAGAACCGGGAAAAGGTGCTGAGCGTGGGTTTATCGGCTTCGCGAAACTGATCGGCATAGGTGATCAGCACCACATCCTGCTCATCCCAGTGTGCCTTGCGCGGCAGCTTAATGGCCTTGCGGGCGGTGGCGATGTCAGCCAGCAGGCGCGCAAAGGTCGCCTCCGGAAATGTGCCAGCATAAATCTTATCAATCAGATCGGTGATCGTTTCCATCGTGAATTGGGTGCCACAGCAGGTGTTGTTTTTATGACAGGCGTCTTTTTAGCGTAGCGCGATGGCGGGGATTTTCAACCGGGGAGAAGGGCGTGAAGTGGGGGCCAGGCAGTGGCCCCCTGAAAAGCTTAGCGTTTTTTACCGAAAGCCGCAGCCAGCGCATCACCCATCGCACTGTTACCTGCTGACGAGCTGACCGGACGCGGACGACCTTTCGCGTTGTTCTGACGTTTCTCCTCGCGCGGAGCAGCGTTTTTCGCGCCACCACGGGCATTGCCTTCGCCTGGCTGCTCATCAAGACGCATGGTCAGGGCAATACGCTTGCGCTGGAGATCGACCTCCATCACTTTCACTTTGACGATATCGCCCGCTTTCACCACCTGATGCGGATCTTCCACGAAGCGATCGGAGAGCGAAGAGATATGCACCAGGCCATCCTGATGCACGCCGATATCCACAAATGCACCGAAGTTGGTCACGTTAGTGACGGCACCTTCGAGGATCATGCCCGGCGTCAGATCGTTCAGCGTCTCTACGCCTTCAGCGAACTGTGCAGTTTTAAACTCAGGACGCGGATCGCGGCCCGGCTTCTCCAGCTCTTTCATAATGTCGGTGACGGTCGGCAGACCAAAACGTTCATCAATGAAATCGCGGGCACTGAGATTACGCAGGCTGCCTGCGTTGCCCATCAGATCGCTCAGTGCCTGCTCGGTGGCGGCCAGGATGCGCTCCACCACCGGGTAGGCTTCCGGATGCACAGTTGAGGCATCCAGCGGGTTATCGCCATGGTTGATGCGCAGGAAGCCCGCACACTGCTCAAAGGCTTTTGGCCCAAGGCGGCTAACTTTCAGCAACTGCTGACGGTTCTGGAAGCGGCCATGCTCATCACGCCAGCCGACAATATTCTGCGCCATCATGCGCGTCAGGCCCGCCACGCGGGTCAGCAGCGGCACCGAGGCGGTGTTGAGGTCAACGCCAACGGCGTTCACGCAATCTTCCACTACCGCGTCGAGTTTCTTCGCCAGCTGGCTCTGACTGACGTCATGCTGATACTGACCCACACCGATCGATTTCGGGTCGATTTTCACCAGCTCAGCCAGCGGATCCTGCAAACGTCGGGCAATCGACACCGCGCCGCGCAGCGAAACATCGAGATCCGGGAACTCCAGCGCCGCCAGTTCAGAGGCCGAATAGACAGATGCGCCAGCTTCACTGACAATCACTTTTTGCGCCGTGACCTGCGGGAACTGCTGCTGCAGATCCAGGAAGAAGCGCTCAGTTTCACGTGAAGCGGTGCCGTTGCCAATCGCCACCAGCTCAACCTGATGCTTAATGCAGAGTGCCGCTACGGCGGCTGCGGCTTTCGCGGTCTGGCCGGTATGCGGATAGACGGTGTCGGTCGCGACGACCTTGCCGGTGGCATCGACCACCGCCACTTTGACGCCGGTGCGCAGGCCTGGGTCCAGCCCCATGGTGGCGCGCATACCGGCGGGAGCGGCCATCAGCAGATCGTGCAGGTTGCGGGCAAAGACGTTAATCGCTTCATCTTCTGCGCGTTCGCGCACCGTGCCCATCAGCTCCGTTTCCAGATGCAGCATCACCTTGATGCGCCACGTCCAGCTCACCACCGCTTTACGCCAGCTGTCGGCAGGAGCGTTATTCAGGCGCAGGTTCAGGTGCTCAGCAATCAGCGTTTCGCCGTGGCTCTCACGCGGTGCTTCATCAAACTGTGGATCGGCATTCAGCGACAGTTGCAGCACGCCTTCGTTGCGGCCACGCAGCATCGCCAGCGCACGGTGCGACGGCACGCCGCTGAGCGCTTCATGGTGATCAAAGTAGTCGCGGAACTTCGCGCCCGCTTCCTCTTTGCCTTCCACCACGCGTGACACCAGATGGGCATTTTTCCACAGGTAATTACGCACCTTCGCCAGCAGCGCGGCATCTTCAGCGAAACGCTCCATCAGAATGTAGCGGGCACCATCCAGCGCGGCACGGACGTCGGCGACGCCTTTGTCGGCATCGACATACTGTTCGGCAAGCTGCTCAGGAATGTGAGACGGCTCCTGCCACAGCGTCTCCGCCAGCGGCTCCAGACCCGCTTCGATAGCGATCTGTCCACGCGTCCGGCGTTTCTGTTTGTAGGGCAGGTAGAGGTCTTCAAGCTCGGTTTTGCTGAGGGTGGTGTTGATCGCGCGGGCGAGGTCGTCAGTGAGTTTCCCCTGATCGTCAATCGACTTCAGAATCGACTGGCGTCGCTCTTCAAGTTCACGCAGATAGCTGAGGCGGGTTTCCAGCTGGCGCAACTGGGTATCATCCAGCCCGCCGGTGACCTCTTTACGATAGCGTGCGATAAACGGCACGGTATTCCCTTCATCCAGCAGGCGAACGGCGGCGTCAACTTGCTCTGGACGCGCCTGGAGCTCACTGGCAATTATCTGGCTCAGAACTTTCATCATCAGGATTGTCTTGCTTTCCGGGTTGAGAAATAGCCGACAGTTATACGGATTGATGGTTAAAATTGCCAGAGACGCGGGCGGCTTTCAGCGATAATCTGAAGGGTTATTGCGGGTAGTCAATCGCGTTGATATACCACAGTGCCGGCCCCACTGGCGTCTCGACGGTGGCGGCATCGCCGACCTCTTTTTTCAGCAGCGCCCGCGCCATGGGCGAGTCGATGGAGATGTAATCTTTGCGGCCAAAAATCTCATCGTAGCCCACAATGCGGAAGCGTTTTAGGTCGCCCTCATCGTTTTCAATTTCCACCCAGGCGCCAAAGAAGACTTTGCCATCCTGCTGGGGTGAATAGTCAACGATACGCAGCTGTTCAAGACTTTTGGTCAGATAGCGAACGCGACGGTCGATTTCACGCAGCCGTTTTTTGTTGTACTGATAATCGGCATTTTCACTGCGATCGCCAAGACTGGCAGCCCAGGTGACTTTTTTTGTCACTTCCGGTCGCTCTTCACGCCAGAGATAGTCGAGTTCTGCTTTCAGCTTATCGAAGCCTTCGCGGGTAATGAGTCGGGTTTTCATGCTATACCGGCCAGAGAGATCCAAAGAGGAACAGTGTAAGACAAAGGGGGCGCGGCAAAAAAGGGCGGGGAAAGGGTTTTTAAAGGCTAAAAACCCACGTTGACTTCCCCGGCGGCGAAAGGGTTGGTGCTGAACAACAATCTGAAGCCAGTAATCTGAAGCTGTAAAAGAAGTCGTGATACTTATTTACCGGCGTGAGTCGCCGTGGTGGTCGATGTACCGGTGCTGTGACCGTCACCGCCGCCGCCGCCCATGGTGGCCAGCGCAACGCCCAGCAGGGCTGCGACTGCGCCAACACCGATGGCGTTAGAGTTACCTTGTGCTGTGGTGGTTGCCGCTGCGCCAGCTGCTTCACCGGTGGCTGTGGCAGCATAAGCTGGAGTGACGCTGCTTAATGCCAGCGCGCTCAGCAGTAAAATTGTTTTTTTCATTGTGTGTAATCCCCGTTGAGACATCGAATGTTGCCTGAGCAGTCTGGTTGAAAACGGAGAAGGCGAAAAGTTGGCTTTACTGATTGATTTAACGGACTTTAATTTCAACTGGCCTTGCTGGTGGCACCGCTGAAACTAATCCGAGAGGAGAGTGGGGCGTTACGCAGGTTTGCTGGAATATTATGCTGCCTGACTGCTGTTGAGGTAGATTATCTGGAGCTTATCCACAGTGATAGCTGATCATTAAGTCAAATTGTCTGCTAACTTGCTGAATTCGTTCATCGAATAAAAACTGGCCCGCTTCTGACGCCAGCGATTCAGAGAAACAGAGCCGTTTTTTCAGATTTGCCGTAACAGGGGCCGGGCAGCGCCAGACGCGTTAAAACTGACCCGAAATGGCCTTAAATCAAATATAAGCTCCTGTTTAATATGCTTTGTAACAATTTTGGCTAGAATATAAACCATTAATGACTGTCACTATAAGGCATCTTTTTTTAACAATGTTGGCTCAGGCAATAGCGCCTTTGGGAGTTGAAAATGCAAGAGAACTACAAAATTCTGGTCGTCGATGATGATATGCGTCTGCGTGCACTGCTTGAACGCTATCTCACCGAGCAGGGCTTTCAGGTGCGCAGTGTCGCTAATGCCGAGCAGATGGATCGTCTGTTAACCCGTGAATCCTTTCATCTGATGGTGCTCGACCTGATGTTGCCAGGCGAGGATGGTCTCTCTATCTGCCGTCGTCTGCGCAGTCAGAGCAACCCGATGCCGATTATTATGGTGACCGCCAAGGGCGAAGAGGTGGATCGTATCGTGGGGCTGGAGATCGGCGCTGACGACTATATTCCTAAACCCTTTAACCCGCGTGAGCTGCTGGCGCGTATCCGTGCGGTGCTGCGCCGTCAGGCCAATGAACTGCCAGGCGCGCCTTCGCAGGAAGAGGCGATCATCGCCTTTGGTAAGTTCAAACTTAACCTCGGCACCCGCGAGATGTTCCGTGAAGATGAGCCGATGCCACTGACCAGCGGTGAGTTTGCGGTGCTGAAAGCACTGGTCAGCCACCCGCGTGAGCCGCTGTCTCGCGATAAGCTGATGAACCTGGCGCGTGGCCGTGAATACAGCGCCATGGAACGTTCGATTGACGTCCAGATCTCCCGCCTGCGTCGCATGGTGGAAGAGGATCCTGCGCATCCGCGTTATATCCAGACCGTCTGGGGTCTGGGCTACGTCTTTGTGCCGGACGGCAGTAAAGCATGAAGCGACTGCGCTTCTCGCCTCGCAGTTCGTTTGCCCGCACCCTGCTGCTGATCGTTACCCTGCTGTTTGTCAGCCTGGTAACGACCTATCTGGTGGTGCTGAACTTCGCCATTCTTCCCAGCCTGCAACAGTTCAATAAGGTGCTCGCTTACGAAGTTCGTATGCTGATGACCGACCGGTTGCAGCTGGAAGATGGCACGCAGCTGGAAGTGCCACCGGCGTTTCGCCGGGAAATCTACCGCGAACTGGGGATCTCGCTCTACACCAATGCAGCAGCAGAGGAGAGCGGATTGCGATGGGCGCAGCACTATGAATTCCTGAGCGAGCAGATGGGCCAGCAGCTTGGCGGTCCCACCGATGTGCGGGTTGAGGTTAACAAAAACTCGCCCGTCGTCTGGCTGAAAACCTGGCTGTCGCCCGATATCTGGGTGCGGGTGCCGCTGACTGAGATTCATCAGGGCGACTTCTCGCCGCTGTTCCGCTACACCCTGGCGATTATGCTGCTGGCGATTGGCGGTGCCTGGCTGTTTATACGCATCCAGAACCGCCCGCTGGTGGATCTGGAGCACGCCGCTCTGCAGGTCGGGCGCGGGATTATTCCGCCGCCGCTGCGCGAGTATGGCGCGTCAGAAGTGCGATCGGTGACCCGCGCCTTTAACCAGATGGCGGCCGGGGTGAAGCAGCTGGCGGATGACCGCACGCTGTTAATGGCGGGCGTCAGCCACGATTTGCGAACGCCGCTGACCCGTATTCGTCTCGCCACCGAGATGATGAGCGAGCAGGATGGCTACCTGGCCGAATCGATTAATAAAGATATCGAAGAGTGCAACGCCATTATCGAACAGTTCATCGACTACCTGCGTACCGGTCAGGAGATGCAGACTGAGCGCGCCGACCTTAACAGTGTGCTGGGCGAAGTGGTGGCCGCTGAAAGCGGCTATGAACGTGAGATCGAAAATGCGGTGATGCCGGAAGAGTTAATGCTGGATATCAACCCGCTGTCGATTAAACGGGCACTGGCTAACCTGGTGGTTAACGCCGCGCGATACGGTAATGGCTGGATCAGGGTCAGCAGCGGACGGGAACTGCATCGTGCCTGGTTCCAGGTGGAAGATGATGGACCTGGCATCAAGCCGGATCAGCTGGCGCATCTGTTCCAGCCCTTTGTGCGCGGCGACAGCGCCCGCAGCACCAGCGGTACCGGTCTGGGCCTGGCGATCGTGCAGCGTATCATTGATGCCCATCAGGGCTCGCTGGAGATTGGCGAGAGCGAACGCGGCGGTTTACGCATTCGTGCCTGGTTGCCGTTAGTGGAAAGCATGGCGCTGAGCCACAACAACGGCAGCAACAGCGTGTCGGGATGATAAAAACGGCGCGGCAGTTTCATTGCCGCGCCGCTTCTTTTAGCGTTGCGGGCCAGCTTTCACCAGCGCAGCACCTGCGGCGTTATCCGTGTACTTGTCGAAGTTATCAATAAAACGCTGCGCCAGACCTTCGGCGGCGGCGGTCCACTTCTCCTCACTCTCCCAGCTACGACGCGGATCGAGCGTATCACTATCCAGTTCGCCCAGCGTAACCGGCATCTGCAGATTAAAGATCGGCAGCGTTTCCATCGGCGCATCATCCAGCTCACCCGCCAGAATGGCATTGATAATGGCGCGGGTATTCTTCAGTGAGATGCGTTTGCCGCTGCCGTTCCAGCCGGTATTGACCAGATAAGCCTGCGCACCGGACGCCTCCATCCGTTTCACCAGCACTTCCGCATACTGCGTCGGATGCAGCATCAGGAACGCCGCGCCGAAACAGGCGGAGAAGGTGGGGGTCGGCTCAGTGACGCCACGCTCGGTCCCCGCCAGTTTGGCGGTGAAACCTGACAGGAAATGATACTGCGTCTGCTCCGGTGTCAGACGTGAAACCGGTGGCAGCACGCCAAACGCATCGGCGGTCAGGAAAATCACTTTCTTCGCGTGGCCCGCTTTTGAGACCGGCTGCACGATATTGTCGATGTGATTGATCGGATAGGAGACGCGGGTGTTTTCGGTTTTGCTGCCGTCGTCGTAATCGACGCTGCCATCTTCGCGAACCACCACATTTTCCAGCAGCGCATTGCGGCGAATGGCGTGGTAAATCTCCGGCTCAGCCTGCTCAGAGAGGTTGATGGTTTTGGCGTAGCAGCCGCCCTCGAAGTTAAACACGCCATCATCGTCCCAGCCGTGCTCATCGTCACCGATCAGCTGGCGGTCAGGATCGGTAGAAAGTGTGGTTTTGCCGGTGCCCGAGAGGCCAAAGAAGACCGCCACATCGCCCGCTTTACCCACGTTTGCAGAGCAGTGCATCGAGGCGATGCCTTTCAGCGGCAGCAGGTAGTTCATGATGGCGAACAGACCTTTCTTCATCTCGCCGCCGTACCAGGTTCCGCCAATCAGCTGCATGCGTTCAGTCAGATTGAAGGCGACAAAGTTTTCAGAGTGAAGACCCTGCGCCTGCCAGTCTGGATTGGTGCATTTGGCGCCGTTCATCACCACAAAGTCGGGAGTGAATTCGGCCAGTTCAGCGTCGTCAGGCTGGATGAACATGTTCTTCACGAAGTGTGCCTGCCAGGCCACTTCGGTGACAAAACGTACGCTCAGACGGGAATCGGCATTGGCACCACAGAACGCATCCACCACAAACAGGCGCTTGCCGGAAAGCTGGCGGGTGACGCAGCTTTTCAGCGCGTTCCAGGTCTCCTGCGACAGGGGCTGATTGTCGTTTTTGCCGGTGCCCTGGTCGTTCCACCACAGGGTATCGCGCGTGGTGTCGTCACGCACAATGTACTTATCCTTTGGCGATCGCCCGGTGAAAATCCCGGTGTCTACTGCAATCGCGCCGCTCTGCGTCAGGGTGCCACGAGCAAAACCTTCGAGGTCCGGGCGCGTCTCTTCCTGAAAAAGCGTGTCGTAATCAGGGTTGTAAACCACTTCCGTGGTATCCACGATGCCCAAAGCGGCAAGGTCTTGCGAGGTCAGGCCGTTAACGCGCATTTTACTGCTCCTTAAATCGGTGTCTGTTCTGCAAAGCAGAGATAGGTTGGGATCGTGCCACCGGCTGTTGTATCGGGTGCGGCAAATCACTGACAGTCGACTGCGCTTCGTCACGACAGCCTGCAAAGATCACCGGGCAATTCAGGGCATCTGCCTCTGACTTCCGGGCGTTTGCACGATCGCGCGCAGTTTACTCTTCTGCGTTAAGGGAAAAAGGGCAGTGATCTAAAAATGCGACTCAGGGCGCGTTAAGGCTATGTTTCGAACGTTTAAAAGATGTTATGAAAGTAAAAAAAGATAATTTGTCTGAAAAATTATGGGGATAGGCATGGGCGGCGGGGAAGGGGCGGCAGAAGCCGCCCGATTAATCAGTGAAGCTGGTTATTATTCTCAAGGGAGTGGCTGCGAATACCGGCGATATCGACCGCATCAAACACGTAGTTTGAGCCGCAATAGTCGCAGTGCATGTCGATTTTGCCATCTTCCGCGATGATCTCATCCACCTCTTCCTGCGGCAGCGTGGTCAGTACTTCGCCACAACGCTCACGCGAGCAGGTGCATTTGTAGATCACTGGCTGCGGATCGTAGAGGGTGACCTCTTCCTGATGGTAGAGACGCCACAGCGCTTCATTCGCAGGCAGATCGATCAGCTCTTCCGTTTTAATGGTTTCGGTTAGCGTTGCCAGATGGTCGAAAACCTCTTTCTCCGTATCCTGCGCCGGCATCACCTGCAGCAGAATACCTGCGGCGCCTTTGTCGCTGGTGCGGATAAACAGCCGCGTTGGCAGCTGCTCTGAGCGCATGAAGTAATCTTCCAGGCACTCCGCCAGAGTTTCACCTTCCAGTCCCACCACTCCCTGATAACGTTCGCCCTTTTCAGGGGAAATGGTGATCACCAGATAGCCATTGCCCACCATGCTTTTCAGGGTACTGTCGTCCGGGATGTCGCCTTTGATACGCGCTACGCCGCGCAGTTCCTGGTTGTTGTTACCGTTGATCACCGCCAGCGACAGCGGGCCGTCACCCTGCAATTGCACGGTGATTTCGCCATCAAACTTCAGCGTGGCAGTCAGCAGGCTGGTGGCGACCAGCATCTCACCCAGCAGCGTTTTAACCGGTGCCGGATAGTCATGGTTCTTTACGGTTTCACGCCAGGTGTCAGAGACGTTCACCAGCTCGCCGCGCACGGCGGCATTTTCAAACAGATAACGGTGCAGTTGATCCTGGGCTGACATATTTTTTCTCTCACTGGTACGGGGCGATGGCGCGTCAGCTAAGACGGCGTTATTCATCGCCCGATAATTTAAACTTCATCAAATCGCGACGCTCTTTTTTGTCAGGTCGCCGATCGGGATGGGGCATAGTCAGCGCATTCATTTTGCGCGCCTGCGCCATTTTTTCGCGTTTTTCAATGCTGGCATCGGTTTCGCGATAGAGCTGCTGGGCCTCGCTGGCGGGACGGCGCTGAGCGCTGATGTCCGCCACCACCACGGTGCGTTCATCGTTGCCCTGACGCAGTGTCAGTTCCGCATTCAGCTCTACCACCTTGCCGGGTTTGCTGCGCTGGCCGTTGTAATGCACTTTGCCGCCTTCAATCATCTCCCGCGCAATCGCCCGGGTTTTGTAAAAGCGCGCGGCCCACAGCCACTTGTCGAGGCGTACCTCTTCGCTGCTTTTCTCTTTCTTCATTGCTGCTCCTGACTCAGATCAGCGTCCGGTAATCGCCGGTGGCGCGATGACGCTGAAAGATTTGCTCAGGACGACCCGAATCGGGGTTCTTTACGCCTAAGCACTCGCCGATGCCCCATGACGCCGCAGCATCCAGAATCACTTCGCTATCATCGATAAACAGCGTGCGCGGCGCAGAAAAGCCGGTGTGCTGTTGTACCGCCTGCCATAAACGTTGGTCTTCTTTCGGATACCCAAAGGTATGGGTGGAAAGTAATAAATCAAGGTGCGGCGCTAAACCTGTCTGCGCCAGTTTGACGTCCAGATTGTAAGGATGCGCGTTGGTCAGCAGGATAGTGGACTTGCCCGCGCGGCGCAGAGCCTGCAAAAAAGGCAGCGTATCGTCACGCAGCGCAATGCGGCTGCGCATCGCCCAGGTCATGGCACGGATGTCCAGCGCCAGCGCTTCTGCCCAGTAATCCAGACAATACCAGTTTAGCGTATGGGCGACGGCCTGATACTTTTCCGCGATGATCGCTTCGGCTTCCGCCCGGGTGATGCCGCGTTGCTGACTGAGTTGTTCAGGCACATGCTCCAGCCAGAAGTGGCGATCAAACGCCAAATCCAGCAGCGTGCCATCCATGTCGAGCAGCACGGTATCAATCTCAGACCAGTTGAGCATGCGGATGTTTCACCCTGTAAAAAAACCGGGCGACAGGGTAGCACAGAAGGGCAGGGCTCAGAATATCGGGCGCACGCTCTGCAAAGTGCCGAGGTTATGATTGAAGCACTTGTCGTAGTAGTGCTGGATATCGATCATGCGCTGGCGATTAAGATGCATACGGCGCAGCGCCAGTAACCCATTGATCACACCGCAGGTCAGCAGCACCAGCAGCAGCAATACGGTGCCGAGATAGCGCCATTGCGCCATGGCATCCGGTTCATTATGCAGCACGATGTGACGCGTGCCGTTGGCATCCGTTGAAATGCTGGTGATGATGCCGCTGGCGCTGAAAGGCGTATGCAGCAGCATGGCGGAGATACGTTGCAGTTCGCGCCACTGAGAGGGCGGATCAAGATCAAACAGCGACACGGTTGGCTGAGGCTGATTCACCAGCTGGCGACCCTCGTCGCTGACGATCAGGAACCCGCCAGGCGGCGGGCTGTTAAGATTTTCTGCTGCACGACGGGTTTCGCGGAAAAAGAAGGTCGAGGTGGCGGTATTGACCAGGTTTTCCAGGGCTTCAGCACTGACCGGCCGCAGCAGCACATTCATGCCGTTTAGCTGGCCGGAATCTGCGCGACGCATCAGCGCTTCCCAGTCTTTGGCATTGCCCAGGTTCACCAGCGCATTTTTCAGGCGCATACAATCCTGTGGCTGATTACAGAGATCCTGCGTTTTCATCACCAGATCGGAGAAGTCATCCAGCAGGATCATGCCGGACTTCTGAATCGCGGAGGCCAGCTGCGGATTCAGTTTAGGATCGGTATTGGTTTCCGGATGCAGCTGCTTTGTGGTGGTCTCCAGCAGAGCAGCGGCTTTATCAATAATGTCCGATTGTGGCTGCGGCAATGGCGTGGCGTTATTCCAGTAGACCGCCGAGCAGTCGAACGGCATGAAGGCGTAACTCCGGTTGCTCTGATAGTTGTCCGGCACCGAACACATGCCGGTACCGCTCACTTTGAGGTTGTCGCCAATATTCAGGGGCACGCTGCTGAGTTTATCGACGCTGCTGACCTCCAGGCTGTCGGTGCCCCTGGCCCAGGCCAGACTGAGTTTGATCGGCATGCCGAGCGGGATCCAGGTGACCAGCATGGTCAGCACCATCAGTGAACCACAGGCCAGCACCACATTTTTCCGCCAGCGCTGAATAGGGAAATTTTTGACTTCATCCTGCAGTGACAGGAAGCGACCCTGACGCACCACCTGACGGTTGAGGTAGATCTCCACATCCGTCACCTGTCCGAGATCGTGCGCGACATAAGGCTGCCAGTGCGGTGGATAGGCGAGGTCAATAATCCCCAGTGTGATATTGCTCTGCTCCTGGTTCGATTCGCTGAACAGGCCCCAGCGCTTTGGCGCGCCGCGCAGGCAGTGTATGTCACGCAGGCCGCGCTCACCCGGAATGCGGTAGAGCAGCCACAGGCTGGCGGCAATCATGACTGCACCCGTCAGCACCAGCCAGATCATCAGCGTTGCGGGGACTAACAGGCTGAAGAAGAAGAGTAAGAAGGCAAGAGAGATGAGCACCGCTTCACGCGTGCCATCTGGTCGCGACAGACGATACTCTTCCGGCGTCTCTTTGCGCACCTGCAGCAGTTCGACGTTTTCCGTTTCCGCTTTGCGGATAGAGGCGTTGGTCGACACCGGACGCATCAGCGTCGGCAGCGATTGCTGATCCACGGCGTAATCCACCAGCGAGTGGCCGTTCAGCGAGATCACCAGCGGAATAGATTGGGTGCGGATTAACTCAACGTAGTTTTCGTCGGCGATGTACTGTTCCCACAGCGGCGGCAGATGAACTTCAACTTCATCAAGGTAGTAGCGCCATTTATGGGGATCGTCCGTAGAGAGTCCGTAGCGGGTAATCGCACGGGTAACGGGGTAGACATTGTTGCTTTGTGCCGTCAGCGTCAGTCGTTCGGACGCGCTGCGCTTATCGGTCGTCACCGTGGTACGGGGCTGCTTTTCCAGCGCGGCGACATACTTATCAACCGCCTCACGCTCCTGAGCAGAGAGTTTACGGCAGGGCGGACTGATAAATGGCAGAGGTTTCGCCAACGGCGGACGATGCCGCATAGCGTACCAGAACCCAATGCCTGCCAGGATTGAACAGGTCAGCACTATGGCCAGGATCATCAAGATTGTGCTCATGCTCTGCTCAATTCAGCCAAAATGCTGCCTTCACTTTAAACTTTCGCTTTCGGTTATGCTCACTATAAAAGAGGCATTCCGGAAGATTATATAACCCTGAGGAGTCAGACACCCGATGAAATAGTGCCAGCGTATATCTGATTAGCATTTGTTAAACCCTGCCTTGTCCGAATGGTAACCGGCTCAGACTGGATTAAATATCGGTATTATCTGAAACTTATCGCAGCATATTGACTAATGCAAATTTAGTCTTAACTGATAACCAAAGGCTGTTATTCAATCGATGTAATCTGTGTAACGATAACGTGATTGTCTGACTGTCGCACAATTGCCTGTGGTTAGGTATGCTAATTCGCTCCAGATAGCCGGCGCAAAATAATTTGAGGCTGATATGAAAATTCCAAAAAAACCTGACATCCTCAATATCACCGCCGTGGCACGTTCACGGTTATTCACCATTGAATCGGTCGATCTGACTTTCAGCAATGGTGCGCATCGCGTTTATGAGCGGATGAAGCCCTCAGAGCGTGAAGCGGTGATGATTGTGCCGATTATTGATGACCATCTGATCCTGATTCAGGAGTATGCCGTCGGACTGGAAACCTATGAGCTTGGTTTCCCCAAGGGGCTGATCGATTCAGGTGAAACCGTGAATGAAGCGGCAGTTCGCGAACTGAAAGAAGAGGTCGGTTTTGGTGCCGATCAGCTGACAACGCTGGGCAAACTCACCATGGCGCCCTCCTACTTTTCCAGCAAAATGAACATTGTGATGGCGGAAGGTCTCTACGCTGAAAAGCTGGAAGGCGATGAGCCGGAGCCGCTGATTGTCCACCGCTGGCCGCTGAGCGATATGATGTCGCTGCTGGATGAACCCGATTTCCGCGAGGCACGTAATGTCAGTGCGCTGTTTATGGCGCGCGAATGGCTGGTGAAGCAGGGGCGGCTGAGTTACTGAGCGAGCGCATAAGTAAGGAAACGAGCCTGGTCAGCAGGCGCGTTTCGATTTTATTCTGCTCTTGCATTTTCCTCTATGGCTGATGCAGGCTTCAACAGTGGGGCGGTCAACAGATAAACCACGCATGCCACAAGAATCGAATTAAGTACCGGTACGCCGCGCTCAACCAACAGTCCGGTAGCTCCGCCCGCTGCACTGGCTATCAGCGCGGGCCAGCCGATAAGCTGAGACGTTGCCGGTAAGGAATTGCTGTTGCGGCTCAGCGCCAGCGTCTGGCGGTCAGTTTTCAGCACATAGTAGTCAATGATCATCACGCCCAGTACCGGCGGGAAGATGACCCCCAGAAGTTCCAGAAAATCGACAAAACGATCAAGAATCCCAAGAATTGAACAGAGTGTGCCGAGCATACCGAGCAGCAGCGTAATCACAGGATAACGCGGTTTATAGCCGGTTAAGCCTTCAATCGCATTGGCGATGCCCAGCGTTGACGAATAGAGATTCAGGTCGTTAATGCGCAGGGTAGAAAAGACCACAACCAGCAAACCCAGTGAGCTGGTAGTTTGAGTAATAATCGCGATGATGTCTGAGGTCTTCAGTTCTCTGGCAATCAGAATTGCCAGCCCATTAATCCCATATTCTCCCGCCAGAATGGTCAGCAGCGTAATGGCGAAGACATCTTTACCGTTACGTGAGAAACGCGT
Source organism: Pantoea sp. CFSAN033090 (assembly GCF_001264395.1). Lineage (NCBI taxonomy): Bacteria > Pseudomonadati > Pseudomonadota > Gammaproteobacteria > Enterobacterales > Erwiniaceae > Pantoea > Pantoea sp. CFSAN033090. The sequence continues at coordinate 188,086 of NZ_LGYX01000003.1, forward strand.
CAGGTCGGGAGTCATCAGACTGGCCAGGATTGCACCGCCAATTACCATGGTAATGGCGGCGCTCACGGTAATGGTTTCGCTCGCAATAACCGGCGGCGTCATCTGGCCAGACTGGCCGTGGAAAGCGTGCCAGAAAATCCAGCCGACCAGCACGATGAAGAGCGGAACCGCAATGCGTGCGGTAAAGCGCAGCGCCTTAAAGCCAAAGGTAACCAGTAAAGTCAACACGGCTCCTGAAAGCGCTGCCGACTCTGCAAAGCTGAGTTTGCCGTTCAGGGCATAGCTCAGCGATCGGGCGAAAACGGCATTCTGAATGCCGAACCAGCCCAGCAGGCTGACCGCGACCAGCAGACCAATGAACACTGAGCCGTGGCGACCAAAACCACACCAGCGAGCCAGCAGACTGCCCGGCAATCCCTCGCGCATCCCTGCATAGCCGAGCGCGAAGGTCAGCACGCCAAATAGCAGGCTGGCCAGAGTGATTGCGGTAAACGCCTCGCCCGGCGTCATACTGTTGCCCAGAACCGCGCCAAGCATAAACTGATCCAGCGCAGTCAGCATGCCCATATGCACAATAGCGACGCTAAGCAGTGAGAGCCTTTTATTTGCAGGTACAGGGCTCAGTGGATAATCATCAAATTTACTCAAAATATGGTTTCCTTACCGGTTTATATATAAATAACGCCTGTGCTGAGAAACCTCTCTGGCAGATAATTCTCCAGTGACTCCGCACGACAGTAGCTCTCAAATTGTTGTAGCGAATGCACCCCCGCTTTTTGATAAAGCGTGGTGATGCGGTTACCGATAGTTTTTACGCTGAGGTTGTAGATGCGGGCAATCTCTTTCGCGCTGAATCGCCGTAGCAACAGGAAAATGACATCCAGCTCGGCGGGGGTAAAAAGGGGGTGCTCAAGACGCGTCGTCAGTACAGAAGATTTTTTGGGATCGATAAAGCTTATTGCCGTAAGGTTATCCACCGGACGTGCATTCCAGATGCAGCCCAGCCACTGATTTCGGTTGTCGAAAACAGGGTATTTCTCGCTGATAAAAGGAGTGAGATAATTGTTGCCATACCAGTAGTGGGTTTCAATCACGGCCACGCTACTGTTATTCAATTTTACCTGTTGATCATGCTCGCAGAATTCATCGGCGCAATCACTCCAGCGCGTGGGGAACTCACTGTCTCTTTTTCCCTCAAATAAATAACTTTTAGGCGTAGCAGTATACATTTTTGCAGCTTCATTCATATAAAGATGCTGCGATGCGGCATTCTTAAAACCCCAGGGTGTCGGTAATAAATCCATGGTGGTGGCGAATGCAGAAATGAAATCATCAATACTACGGTATGGGCTGTCCATGGCGCCTCGCTGAAAGCATTCAGATTATAATCTTTTTGCCAGATAATAACGTGCGTAGCGCTGCGCATATCCATCTTGTTCGCCATAGACGCGATAACCCAGTTTTTCGTAAAAACCACGAGCCTGGAAACTTAACGTGTCAACGATGGACATATGGCAGCCTCGATTGCGCGCTTCTTCTTCCGCTGCATGCATAAGCTGACGTCCTGTGCCATGCAGGCGCCAGGCATCCTCTATCCATAAATAATGAATATCCAGCGTGCCACACCAGGTATGGGCTAACAGGCCACCCTGGATATTTTTCTGGTCGTCATACAGGATAACATTCAGCGTTTTCATATTGATGTCAGCAAAGCGTCCATTATGCTGCCAGAGTCGCTGAATAATATACTCTTCAGTTTTGGGGTCTTGCGTATGACACACCTTAATTTCCATATATAAAAGTATCCATAGGTGATTAAATCAAAATAGAGGATATCGGGCTTTCTATTCCTATCATGATGATAAGCGATGCGCAAGAGTTAATATCCCTCCTGTTATTAGGCGCAATTAATATTAAGCTGGTTGTCGTTGTTCAGCTGATATGCCAATAACTATCTTTGCTGGCACCAGGGAAGACTAAGCTAATCATAGCGATATAATAACTATATTATTTTTTAGGTTCACTTTCTGAATCGATTCATACACATTGCTTTATATTATCTGACTGATTTAATGCCGATCGCTCAGGGTGATCGGCATTTTCCTCAGCAACAGATGATGATCTCTCTCCGGCTTTTACCTTTCTTTTTTTCCCATCCCAGTTGACTGAGCCGCTCAGGCACGAAAAGCATCGCGTGTTTCATCAGGATAAGCGGGCCAATAAAAAAGGCTGATCACTTCAGGTGACCAGCCTCAGATATTTCACATTGCAGATATCACATCAGAACAGCTCGTGACTCTCACCGTTATCCATAATGGTGGTACCCACATCATGAACCGAATATTCGGTTGGCTGGGTGCCATTGATGAAGTATTCCTGGCGGGTGTTACCCCCTCCATTTGCCAGCTTGCCGGTGCTGCGATCGATTGTCACCGTGACCACGCCATCCGGCGGCGTTAACGGCTGCACCGGTACACCATCCAGCGCACTCTTCATGTACTCATCCCATGCCGGTTGCGCGCTCTTCGCACCGCCTTCATAGCCCGAAATCTGATCGGGAATGGCGCCGGAGAGCGTGCTGCGGCCCAGATTGCGGCGCGCATCATCAAAGCCGATCCAGACTGAGGTGACCACGCCAGGGCCGTAACCCGAGAACCAGGCATCTTTCGAGCTGTTAGTGGTACCGGTTTTACCGCCGATATCATTACGCTTGAGGTCACGTCCGGCACGCCAGCCTGTTCCCATCCAGCCCGGTTCGCCAAAGATGTTAGTGTTCAGCGCGCTCTTGATCAGGAAGGTGAGCGGGGTGTTGATCACGTGCGGTGCATATTGCTGCTCACCCTGTTGTGCCTGAGCGGGAACCTGCTCCAGTTCAGGCTGAGGAACGGCCTGATTCTGATTGTTATTTGAGGCTGCAACGTTCTCGACGCTCTCTTCATTCAGGGCCAGTGCTTTTTTGGTCTCGCCGTAGATCACCGGCAGATTGCACTGCGGGCAGGCGATCTTCGGTTTCTCTTCAAATACGAGGCCGCCCTGTTCGTTCTCAATCCGGGTGATGAAGTAAGGATCGACCAGGAAGCCGCCATTCGCCATCACGGAGTAGCCGCGCACCACCTGTAACGGGGTAAATGAGGCCGCACCTAATGCCAGCGATTCGGTGTGAACAATGTTCTGAGCCGGGAAACCAAAGCGCTGCAGATACTCAGCGGCGTAATCCACGCCCATCGCACGCATCGCACGCACCATCACCACGTTTTTCGACTGGCCTAAACCCTGACGCAGACGAATCGGACCATCGTAAGTTGGCGGTGAGTTCTTGGGACGCCAGTCAGCACCCGCACCCGCATCCCAGCGTGAAATCGGCACATCGTTAAGGATTGAGGCGAGCGTCAGCCCGCGATCCATTGCGGCGGTATAGAGGAAAGGCTTGATGTTAGAGCCGACCTGACGCAGCGCCTGGGTCGCACGGTTAAACATGCTCTGGTTAAAGGCAAAGCCGCCTACCAGCGCGCGCACCGCACCATCATTCGGATCCAGCGAGACCAGCGCCGAGTTCACATCCGGCACCTGGCCCAGCCACCACTCATCACCCACTTTGCGCACCCAGATCTGCTGGCCGGCCTGCAATACCTGCGTCACGCTTTTCGGCGTCGGGCCCTGCACGGTGTCAGACTTATAAGGACGCGCCCAGCGCACACCCGCTAATGCCAGCGACACATTGCTGCCATCTTTCAGCATCACGGTCGCTTCATCGCTGCGCGCTTCCGTTACTACTGCCGGATTGAGCGGACCATAGACCGGCAGCGTCTTCAGCGCTTTCTCAATTTTCGTCTGATCCCAGGCCGGTTCACCCACTTTCCACAGCACGCTGGTCGGGCCGCGATAGCCATGACGCATATCGTAGGCCATGACGTTATTGCGAACTGAGGTCTGCGCGGCTTCCTGCAGGCGACGGGTCACGGTGGTGTAGACCTTATAACCGTCGGTGTAGGCATTCTCACCGTAGCGTTTCACCATCTCCTGACGCACCATCTCGCTGAGATAGGGGGCAGAGAAAGCGATTTCCGGACCGTGATACTTCGCGACCAGCGGCGTATTACGCGCCTCGTCATACTGCTGCTGCGTGATGTAATGCTGATCCAGCATACGCGCCAGCACCACGTTGCGGCGCGACAGGGCACGACTCGGCGAGTAAAGCGGGTTAAAGGTGGAAGGGGCTTTCGGCAGACCGGCAATCATCGCCATCTCACTCAGCGACAGCTGGTCAACCGGCTTACCAAAATAGACCTGTGAGGCTGCGCCAACGCCATAAGCACGGTAGCCGAGGTAGATCTTATTCAGGTAGAGCTCAAGTATTTCATCTTTGTTCAGCAACTGCTCAATGCGGATCGCCAGGAACGCTTCCTTTATTTTACGCATCAGGGTGCGTTCCGGGCTCAGGAAGAAGTTACGGGCCAGCTGCTGAGTGATAGTACTGGCACCCTGTGAGGCGTGACCGGAGACCAGCGCAACGCTGGCCGCACGGAAAATACCCACCGGATCAACACCATGGTGCTCATAAAAACGGCTATCTTCGGTCGCAATAAACGCTTTCACCATCACAGGTGGCACTTGCTGCAGAGTCAAAGGAATACGGCGCATTTCGCCATACTGGGCGATCAGATCGCCATCGGCGCTGTAAACCTGCATAGGGGTTTGCAGACGCACATCTTTCAGTGTGTTTACGTCGGGCAGCTGTGGCTCTATGTATTTGTATAAACCATAAATCGAGCCAGCTCCCAACAGGATGCAACACACTGCAAGGATCAATAAATACTTTACGAACTTCACCTGGAATTTCCCATCTGTTGTCGTTTGAGCAGTTTATAAACAACCGCGCGGTAGTATAAAGGCAAGCCAGACGCTTTGATATGTCCATTTTCCCGGACGATAAGGAGATCGCGCGTATGGCTTTTCATACCTGGCAAATTGGGCTGGATATTCAGAATAGGCAGATTTGCGCCCTGGCCCTCCAGCCTCGTCGTGATGGCTGGCAGCTACGCCACTGGTGGCAGCAGCGGCTGCCGCAAGATACGTTAAGAAACGGCGTGCTGCAATCTTCGCCTGAATTACTGGCGGCCTTAACGGCCTGGCGTCAGCGGTTGCCACGCCATTATTCGCTGCGGGTCGGACTGCCAGCCCAGCTGGTGCTGCAGCGCCAGCTTCCCCTGCCTGCGCAGTCGCTGAATGAGCCCGCGCTGGGGCACTACGTGCAGGCGGCCGCGCGCCGTCTCTTTCCGCTGGAGCCCGCTGCGCTGGCGCTGGATTACCGGCCGGATGTGCAGAGCGGGCAGCTCTGCGTCACGGCAGCGCGGCTGGAGATTATCGACCAGTGGGCGGCACCCCTGTTGCAGGCGGGTTTAAAGCCGCAGGTGTTCGAACTGACCACCGAGGCGCTGAAGCGGTTAGCCCGGCAGGCAGCGCTGCAGGACGAGGCGGTGCTGGTTCTGCAGCAGGATAACCGCTGGCTCTGGAGCGATGCGCACACCGCTGCTGACACAGGCGAAGCCGCCACGCTGGAGGCACTGCAACGGCAGGCCTTTCCCGGGGCGCGTTCTGTCGCCTGGTGTACCGCAGAGCAGACGCCGTTGCCCGCAGACGTTAGCGCGTTTTCCCCTTTTGATCTGTTTCGTTATAAGCAGCCACCTTTGCCGGAGAATCCGGGCGCTTTTGCGCTGGCGGCCGGGCTGGCGCTGCGCGACGGAGATGAGTGATGGTCGCGGTTAATCTGCTGCCCTGGCGGCAGCGCCGTCGGCAACAGCAGCGGCGACAGAGCCTGGTCGTGCTGTCACTGGCGACTGGCGCCCTGTTACTGGTGGTGATGCAGCAAACCTGGCGGATCCAGCAGACGCGTCAGCAGGTGGCGCAGGCGAGCAGGGCGCAGCAGCAGGCGCTGGAAAGCCTGGGGCAGCAGTTAGCGCAACAGAAGCAGTTACTGGAGCAGCTCGCGGTCATGCAAAAACAGCGGGCGAAGCATCGCCAGCAGGCTGCACAACTGGCCGCCTGGCAGCAGTTCTGGCTCGATTTACCCGCGTTACTTCCCGACACCGCCTGGCTGACCCGGCTGGAGAAGCGCGACAACCGTCTGACACTGGAGGGGCAGGCACAGGATATGGCGGCAGTCCGACAGTTCCGCCAGCAATTAACCACTGTGGCCCTGTTTAGTCTGGTGAAGCAGGGCGGGGTTAAGCGTCAGCCTGATGGCCATTATCGGTTTTCACTGCGGGCAGAGATGCAGGAGGTGAACAGTGAGTGAATGGTGGGAGCGCTGGTGGCAGATGGCCGCTATTGCGCGCTATGGCTTGCTCGCCGCACTCTTATCCGGTCTGCTGCTGCTCTCCTGGATCCTGTGGTTACGGCCACAGCAGCAGGCGCTCATTGCTGAACAGCAGACGCTGTTGCAGTTGACCCGCACTCTGCAGCTGCGCCAGCACCAGTGGCGTCAGAATCCTGATAATGCACAGTTGCAGGCGCAGCTGCAGTCGATGCAGATCGCGAGATCAGCATCTGCATCGGGCCGTGCAGTGGAAGAGATCCTGGCGGCACGCCGTAGCCAGCTGGAAGAGTGGCAGCCGGACGCCCCCTCACGCATGCTGACGCTGCATCTGCAGTGGTCGGCGTTTCAGTCCCTTTTTGCCGAGCTTGCCCAGGCTTCCGCACCGTTTCCTGTGCATTTCCAGCTGCTGGCGCAGCCGCAGTACCTGGTGGCTCAACTCTGGCTGGAACCTGACGATGCGCCATAGTCTGCTGATTTTACTGTTGTGCTGTGGCGGCGTGCTGGCGCGCGATCCGTTCCGGCCTGTAGCCGGTTCCGTCTGTGAGGCGTCAGTGGAACCGCTCACCGGCTGGCGTCTCCAGGGGATCATCGGCCGGGAGGCGCATTTCCATGCCTGGCTGCTGACCCCGCAGGGAGAGAGTATTACGGCCCGCACCGGCAAGCCATTTCCATCCGCACCCTGGCAACTGGCGGATATGACCCGCCGCAGCCTTACCTTAGCGGTGCCGAATAGCTGCAACGCACAACAGACCGCATTTTATTTAAAAGGACGATCGCATGATAAGGATAGCTACCCTGCTGCTGCTACTAAGCTGCCTGCTGCCGGTTTACGCCGCTGATGAGGAGCCTCTCAGCCTGACTTTTGATAACGCCCCGGTAGAGCGTATTTTGCAGGCGCTGGCTGACTATCAGCAGATCAATCTGATGATTGCGCCAGAGGTTGAAGGTTCGTTATCGCTGCGGCTGGATAACCTGCCCTGGCATCAGGCGCTCGACCTGGTGGCGCGCATGGCAAAGCTGACGCTGGTTGAACAGGATAATGTCCTGCTGGTCTATCCGGAAAGCTGGCAGCAGGCTCAGCAGCAGGCACGTGAGGCTGAGAAGCAGTCGCAGTTGCAGCAGGTTCCTTTGCAACAGCGCGCTGTGATATTGCGTTATGCCAGCGCCAGCGAGGTATATGCCAGCCTGCTTAGTGAGCGTCAATCGCTGATGACACCGCGCGGTAGCGTGACGGTCGACAAACGCACCAACGCATTGTTACTGCGCGATAGTGCGGCGGCTTTAAAAGAGACGGAGCGATGGATACGGGCGCTGGATCTGCCACTGGAACAGATTGAGCTGTCAGCCCACATCGTTACTATCAGCGAGGAGCATCTGCAGGAGCTGGGCGTGAAGTGGGGATTGCAGGCGGGGGACGCCGCCGTAACAGATATCCTGCATCATCCCCGGCTGGATGTTCCGCTGGCGGTGAGTTCACCCGGCATCAGCGTGGGAATGGCGCTGGCGCGCATCGGAGGGCAGCTTCTGGATCTGGAGTTAAGTGCGCTGGAGCAGGAGAACCAGATTGAAATCATCGCCAGTCCGCGCCTCTTTACCTCACATCAGCAGACCGCCTCGATTAAGCAGGGCACAGAAATTCCTTATGAAGTGTCGGCAGGAAACAGCGGTGCCACCAGTATTGAGTTTAAAGAAGCGGTGCTGGGTATGGAGGTGACACCGACGATTTCCGGCAATGGCCGCATCCAGCTGAAGATCCATATCAGTCAGAATATGCCGGGTCGCAGCATCAGAACCGGCGATAGCGACATATTATCCATCGATAAACAGGAAATTGAGACTCAGGTCACGGTCAGTGACGGGCAAACACTGGCGTTAGGCGGTATCTTTCAGCAGCAGCGCACCCGCGGACAGAATCAGGTGCCGCTACTGGGAAAAGTGCCGCTGATTGGCGGGTTGTTTCGCCAGCAATCTGATCAGCGCAAAAAAAGAGAGCTGGTGATCTTCATTACGCCGCGATTGGTCAGGGAAGCAGCGCTTACGGCTGGATAAAACGGAAAATGCGTCCCTTAAGGCCATCTGCGTTGACGCAGGAGAGGAATTAGCTTACAAGGTTTAGCGATTTTCAATACGGTGTAACCGTCTATGCTGGGTAAATCCCGGCAAACAGATCAGAAAACTCCTCTGTACGCAGCGTTGTAAAGACGCAGCGCTGGCGCGTTACAGTTTCGCGAACACAGGCCAATTCAGAAATGGATGTGCTGAAGGCAATATAATCGGTTGCCAAACAGCCTTGAGTGTTGAGATAATTTTTCATCTGACTCTTGCTAACGCTCATGAGGTCTCAGTTCCTGTCCCGCCAGCAAATGCTGAACGCGGGGTATCATTAACGAATTCTTAGTAATACCGACAAAATGGCAGAGAAACGCAATATCTTTCTGGTTGGGCCGATGGGTGCCGGCAAAAGCACTATTGGCCGTCAGTTGGCTCAGCAACTCAACATGGAGTTCTTCGATTCCGATCAGGAAATTGAGCGACGCACCGGAGCGGATGTGGGCTGGGTTTTTGATGTCGAAGGCGAAGCTGGCTTTCGCGATCGCGAAGAAAAAATCATTAACGAACTGACCGAGAAGCAAGGCATCGTCCTGGCGACAGGCGGTGGTTCCGTCAAATCCCGGGAAACGCGTAATCGTCTCTCCGCCCGCGGTGTTGTGGTTTATCTTGAAACCACCATCGAGAAGCAACTGGCGCGCACCCAACGTGACAAAAAACGTCCGTTGCTGCAGGTGGATTCACCGCCGCGTGAAGTGCTCGAAGCGCTGGCTGGCGAACGTAACCCGCTCTACGAAGAGATCGCCGATGTAACCATTCGCACAGATGATCAGAGTGCGAAAGTGGTGGCGAATCAGATTATCCACATGTTGGAAAAAAGTTGATCCAACGTTCGAAGGCTCCTTAACAGGTATCGGGCATCATGGAGAAGATCACCGTCTCACTGGGGGAACGCAGTTACCCCATCACTATCGCTGCCGGACTGTTTAACGATCCGGCTTCTTTTTGGCCGCTAACCGCGGGCGAAAACGCCATGGTGGTGACAAACCAGACGCTGGCTCCGCTTTATCTTGACCAGCTGACGGCGCTGCTGACGGCGTCAGGTGTAAAAGTGGATCAGGTGATCTTACCCGACGGCGAGCAATATAAGACGCTGGCCGTGATGGATCAGGTTTTTACCGCGCTCCTGCAAAAGCCGCACGGTCGTGATACGACGCTTATCGCCTTAGGCGGCGGCGTCATTGGCGATCTTACCGGTTTTGCTGCGGCCAGTTATCAGCGTGGCGTACGCTTTATTCAGGTACCGACCACCTTACTGTCGCAGGTCGACTCTTCGGTTGGCGGCAAAACGGCCGTTAACCATCCGCTGGGCAAAAACATGATCGGCGCGTTTTATCAACCCGCGTCGGTGGTGATTGATACTGCCTGTCTGCAGACGTTGCCCGCGCGCGAACTGGCGTCGGGTCTGGCGGAAGTGATTAAGTACGGCATCATCCTCGACGGTGCGTTTTTCCAGTGGCTGGAGCAGAATCTTGATGCCCTGCTGGCGCTGGATGAACAGGCGCTGGCGTACTGCATTCGTCGCTGCTGTGAACTGAAAGCCGAAGTCGTGGCCGCCGATGAACGTGAAAACGGTCAGCGGGCGTTGCTGAATCTGGGCCATACTTTTGGTCATGCGATTGAAGCACACATGGGCTATGGCAACTGGCTGCACGGTGAAGCGATTGCAGCGGGCATGGTGATGGCGGCACGCACGGCTGAACGCCTGGGGCAGTTCCAGGCACAGGAGACGGACCGCATTATTGCTCTGTTCCTGCGTGCCGGTTTGCCGGTACATGGGCCGGAGGCGATGAGTGCGGAGATGTATCTGCCGCACATGATGCGCGATAAGAAAGTTCTGGCGGGCGAATTGCGGCTGGTACTCCCGCTGTCGATTGGCCGCTCTGAAGTGCGTGGTGGCGTGGCACATGATATGGTGCTGGCTGCAATTAATGATTGTCAGCAATCCTGAGATTAAGCAGTTGAGTGGTGACGCGGCGCGCAGGGTGCGCAGTGCGGAATGCCGCTTTACGGAGGAGGCAAAATGGATGAGTTTAAACCGGAAGATGAGTTAAAACCTGACGCCAGCGATCGCCGTCCCTCGCGCCCTCGTAAGTCGTCTCCCGCAGCCAAAATACCGGTTTCGCGCCAGCGCATCATGATGGGTGTCGGGATCCTGGTTCTGCTGTTACTGGTACTGGGTATTGGTTCGGCGCTGAATGGCCCGGATGAGAAAAAACCTGCCACTGCGGGCAACACGCCTGCCGCTGGCGGCGGTTCCGGCAGTGAGAAGAATATCGACCTGGCCGGCTCCTCTTCCATGTCAGGTGGACAGACGACGCCAACCGGCGGGCAGACCACGCCAGCTACCAGCGAAAATAACGCGGCGACCAGCGGTAATGCTGCGTCTGACCCGCAGCGCGACGTCTCAATGCCGCCTGTGGCTTCAACGCCTACGCAGGCCGCCCCTGTTGAGACGCCAGCAAATCAGCAGCGTGTCACGCTGCCGGGCGATCTGAACAGCGCGCTGAGTAATCAGCAGCAGCAGGTCGACAGTGCCGCGATGGGCACGCAGGGTGGCAGTTCACTGCCAACAGCCCCTGCCACGGTCAGCGGCAATGCCGGAACGGCTGCGAATCCGGTTACGGCCCCTGCAGGCCGTCAGACGCCAAACAAATCAAACGCTTCTGCCCGTCCGGCGCACGATTCATCGCATAAAACTGCTTCGAAGCCTGCAACCCGTGACAGCAAAACACATACCACGCCAGCACGTACGCCAGCCCCTTCTGCTCCGGCCACTGCGGCGGCAGGCAGCAGTTCAGCCAGCAAATCATTACCAGGCGGCAGCTATACCCTGCAGCTGAGCGGTGCATCGAAGGCGGAAAGCCTGAATGCCTGGGCTAAGCAGCAGAATCTGAGTGGGTATCACGTCTACAAAACCACCCGTAACGGTCAGTCGTGGTACGTGCTGGTGAGTGGTTCCTATGCCACACCGGCTGATGCCAAACGCGCGGTAGCCTCACTGCCTGCCGAAGTGCGTGCGAAGAACCCGTGGGTTAAACCAGTAAGCCAGGTGAAGAAAGAAGCCAGCCAATAGCGGATGTGGGGCCAGTTTCTGGCCCCGTTTTAAGCGCAGATCTGCTGTCGGTCCAGCCACAGCCTCACAATAAGATGTAATAACCACGACAGCATGAAAAAAAATCGCGCTTTCCTGAAATGGGCAGGGGGAAAATTTCCCTTAGTAGAAGAGATCCATCGCCATCTGCCGCAAGGCGACTGTCTGGTAGAACCCTTTGTTGGCGCGGGTTCGGTGTTTCTGAACACTGAATTTGATCGCTACCATCTGGCTGATATCAACAGTGACCTGATTAATCTCTATAACATTGTTAAAACGCGCACGGCGGATTTCATCCGTGACGCGCAGCTGCTGTTTACGCCGGAAAGTAACAACGAGATCTGTTATTACCAGCGTCGCACCGAATTTAACACCAGCACCGACGCCTACCTGCGCGCGCTGTTGTTCCTCTATCTGAACCGTCACTGTTACAACGGCCTCTGTCGCTATAACCTGCGTGGCGAGTTCAACGTGCCGTTTGGCCGCTATCGCAAACCCTACTTTCCGGAAGCAGAACTGTTATGGTTTGCCGAGCGTGCGCAAAAAGCGACGTTTGTCTGTGAATCGTACGATGTTACCCTGACCAATGCCGGTAAAGGCTCGGTAGTCTATTGCGATCCGCCTTATGCGCCGCTGTCGGCAACGGCCAATTTCACGGCTTATCACACCAACAGCTTCAGCCTGCGTGAGCAGGAGAACCTGGCGGCGTTAGCGGCAAAGCTGGCTTCGTCGGAGGACCGGATTCCGGTACTGATTTCTAACCACGACACTGCACTGACGCGTTTATGGTATCAGGATGCAGAGTTACATGTGGTCAAAGCCCGGCGTTCTATCAGCCGAAGCATAACGGGTCGCACCAAGGTCGACGAACTGCTGGCACTTTATAGCTAGTCTGTTTCGTCCGCGACCAACGCATTACGCCAGCCTGCGTGCTGGCGCACAACAGTGGGAGAATCGGATGAAACAATATTTGCTGGCCCCTTCAATCCTTTCGGCGGACTTTGCTCGCCTGGGCGAAGACACAGCCAAAGCGCTGGCGGCCGGAGGTGACGTGGTTCACTTCGACGTGATGGACAACCACTACGTGCCTAATCTGACCATGGGTCCGATGGTGCTGAAAGCACTGCGCGACTATGGCATCACTGCCCCCATCGATGTGCATCTGATGGTGAAGCCGGTAGATGCGCTAATCCCTGATTTCGCCAAAGCGGGTGCCACCTACATCACCTTTCATCCCGAAGCCAGCGAACACGTTGACCGCACCCTGCAAATCATCAAAGAGCATGGCTGCAAAGCGGGTCTGGTGTTTAACCCGGCAACCCCGCTGAGCTACCTCGATTACGTCATGGATAAGCTGGATATCATTCTGCTGATGTCAGTGAACCCCGGCTTTGGCGGTCAGTCATTTATTCCTGGCACACTGGATAAACTGCGTGAAGCGCGCAGGCGTATCGATCAGAGTGGTTACAGCATTCGTCTTGAAGTGGATGGCGGCGTGAAGATCGACAATATTGGCCAGATCGCTGCCGCCGGTGCCGACATGTTTGTCGCCGGTTCCGCGATCTTCGGTCACCCTGACTATAAAAAAGTGATCGATGATATGCGCAACGAACTGGAGAAGGCCAATGGCTCATTTCACTGATATTCGTGCGCTGGCGTTTGATCTTGATGGGACACTGGTGGATAGCGCACCCGGCCTGGCCGATGCGATTGATCGCACGCTGAACGATCTCCGTCTGCCGCAGGCGGGCCTTGAGCGTGTCTCAACCTGGATTGGCAACGGCGCGGATATCATGATGTCCCGTGCGCTGACCTTCGCGCTGGGCCGTGAGCCGCAGCCGGAAGAGCAGCGTGATGCGCGGGCGCTGTTTGACCGGCATTATGCCGATACCGTGGATGCAGGCAGTACGCTGTTTCCACAGGTAAAGCAGACGCTGGCCGCATTAAAGGCTGCCGGGCTGCCGATGGCGATAGTCACCAACAAGCCGACGCCGTTTGTGGCACCGCTGCTGGAGTCGCTTGGCATTGCTGATGCGTTTTCGCTGATTATCGGTGGCGACGATGTGCCGGTTAAAAAACCGCATCCTGCGGCAATCTTTATGGTGCTGGGTACCTTTGGTGTGTTGCCGAATGAGTTGCTGTTTGTCGGCGACTCACGCAATGATATCCAGGCGGCACAGGCGGCGGGCGTACCCAATATCGGCATGACCTTTGGCTATAACTATGGCGAGCCGATTGCCACCAGCCAGCCCGATTTAACCCTCGACTCTTTCGACGAACTTTTGCCCGCTCTGGGGCTGTAAATATCAGGACATAAGTATGAAACCCATCGTTTTCAGCGGCGCACAGCCGTCCGGCGAACTGACCATTGGCAACTATATGGGAGCGCTGCGTCAGTGGGTGCAGATGCAGGATGATTTCCACTGCATTTATTGCATCGTTGATCTGCACGCGATCACCGTGCGTCAGGATCCTGTTGCACTGCGTAAAGCGACGCTGGACACGCTGGCGCTCTATCTGGCCTGTGGTATCGACCCGCAAAAAAGCACCATCTTTGTTCAGTCGCATGTGCCAGAGCACACGCAGCTGAGCTGGATCCTGAATTGCTATGCCTACTTCGGTGAACTGAGCCGCATGACGCAGTTCAAGGATAAATCAGCGCGTTACGAAGAGAACATTAACGCCGGTCTGTTCGACTATCCGGTGCTGATGGCGGCTGACATTCTGCTCTATCAGACCCATCAGGTGCCGGTGGGTGAAGATCAGAAGCAGCATCTGGAGCTGAGCCGCGATATCGCGCATCGCTTCAATGCGATCTACGGCGATATCTTCAAAGTACCAGAGCCGTTGATTCCGAAGTCTGGCGCGCGCGTGATGTCGCTGCTGGAACCGACGAAGAAGATGTCCAAGTCTGACGATAACCGCAATAACGTGATCGGCCTGCTGGAAGATCCGAAAGCGGTCGTGAAGAAGATTAAACGCGCCGTCACCGATTCTGAAGAGCCGCCAGTGGTGCGCTACGATATCAAAGAGAAAGCGGGCGTCTCTAACCTGCTGGATATTCTGTCGGGTGTGACCGGTAAAACCATCGCCGAGCTGGAGCAGGAGTTCGAAGGCAAGATGTATGGTCACCTGAAGGGCGCAGTAGCCGATGCTGTGTCGGGTATGCTCTCTGAGCTGCAGGAGCGTTATCACAGCTTCCGCAACGATGAAGCACTGCTGGAGCAGGTGATGCGTGATGGCGCGGCCAAAGCACGCGCACAGGCGCAGGAAACGCTGAAGAAGGTGTATCAGGCGGTAGGCTTTGTCGCGATGCCGTAATGGCTGAGCAGACAACCAGGACGGCGGGCATTGTGCCCGCCGTTTTTATTTGCCGGACTCAGAACCAGCGCAGGCTGTCACGCAGACTTACCACGCTGCCGATGATCATCAGGCTGGGACTGGTCACCTGACCGGCTAACGCCTCCAGCTCGCTCAGTGTCCCGGTGACCACGCGTTGACGCGTAGTGGTGCCGTTTTCCACCAGCGCCACCGGCATATCGCTGCGCATACCGTGCTTTATCAACTGCTGCTGAATCTCTCCGGCCTGCGTGAGCCCCATATAAAAGACCAGCGTCTGCTGTTCCGCCGCCAGCGTCTCCCAGGCGAGCGTGCCCTCTTTCTGCAGATGCCCGGTAACCAGTCTGACGCTCTGCGCATGATCGCGGTGGGTCAGGGGAATACCGCTGTAGGCCGCACAGCCCGATGCGGCGGTGATCCCCGGCACCACGCTGAACGGAATCTGCCGCTGCGCCAGCGCTTCCAGTTCTTCACCGCCGCGACCAAAGATAAAGGGATCGCCGCCTTTCAGCCGCACTACGCGTTTTCCCCGCTGCGCCTGTTCGCAGAGCAGCTGGTTAATCTCATTCTGCGGTACGCAGTGATGTCCGGCGCGTTTCCCGACAAAAATGCGCTCGGCATCGCGGCGCACCAGATTCAGGATCTCATTGGAGACCAGCCGGTCATAGACGATGACGTCTGCCTGCTGGATCAGCTGTAAGCCTTTCAGGGTCAGTAATCCGGCATCACCCGGACCGGCACCGACCAGCGCCACTTCACCCTGTTGGCGAAGGTCAGCGTTAAAGAGCTGGTCGGTAATCTGCTCCGCGCGTTCACTGTCGCCGTTGGCCAGCGTCTGGGCCAGCCGCTCGCTGTTAAAGAAGCGTTCCCAGAAGTGGCGGCGGGCACTGACAGCGCTGAATTGCTGTTTCACCCGCGCGCGCAGAGTGCCTGCCAGCTGCGCCAGCTGGCCAAGGTGTTGCGGCAGCATCGCCTCCAGCTTCTCCCGCAACAGGCGCGCCAGTACCGGCGCGCGTCCACCGGAAGAGACGGCGACCATCAGCGGGGAACGATCGATAATCGACGGCATAATGGCGCTGGCCTGCTGCGGCGCATCCACCAGATTGCAGAAGATCTGCTGTTTTTCGGCGGCTTCAGCCACCTGCTGATTAACCGCATCATCGCTGGTCGCGGCGACCACCAGCCAGCAGCCGGTGAGCCAGTGCGGATCAAACGCCCCTGGCAGCAGCGTGATGGTTTCCTGCTGCGCCCATTGCCGGAAGGCGGGGGAGAAATCAAGGGCACCGACCAGCAGCTCGGCGCCGGCCTCCAGCAGCAGGCGGGCTTTCCGCTCAGCCACGTCACCTGCGCCGACCAGCAGGCAGCGTCGGCCCTGCAGGCGGCAGAACAAGGGGAAGTAGTCCATCAGACGTCCTTAAAAAAGCCCGCGAAGGCGGGCTGTTGACGGGAGTTACAGGCAGACTTCAACCTGTCCGGCATTGACCCGCACCGGCCAGGCCGCCACGGAGCGCGTTTCATCCTCCATGCAGTAGCCATCGCTAAGACGGAAACGCTGCTTTTTCAGCGGGCTGGCAACCCAGAGCGCATCCTGATGTTCAGCAATAATGCCGCGTGACAGCACGCTGGCATCGGCAAAGGGATCGATATTGCTGATGGCATAGAGCTGCTCATCGTTGCGGGGACGGAAGATAGCAATCTGTTGGCCTTTGACCAGCGCGCAGACGCCCGTAGCGGGCAGGATCTGCGTCAGCGGGCACACCGGATTCCACTGGCTCATGATTCGGTCTCCTCAATCAGTGTCACGACAATGCGTTCATCGGCGCGTGCCGGGCGGTGCTGGTCGCGCTCCGCGACCCGCTGCACGCCAGGATCGCGTTGCGGCGAGTTGATAAAGTGGGCAAAGCGCGTCAGGTGATCCTTATCTTCCAGCGTCGCTTTCCATTCACAGCTGACGCTGGCACGCAGCGCGGCCAGCTGCTGCTCCATCTGGCTGTTGAGGCCAAGTTTGTCATCCACGATCACCTTACGCAGATAGTCGATGCCGCCTTCCAGACTCTCCAGCCACAGCGAGGTGCGCTGCAGTTTGTCGGCGGTGCGGATATAGAACATCATGAAACGGTCGAGATAGGTAACCAGCGTCTGCTGATCGAGATCGGCCGCCAGCAGATCGCCATGGCGCGGTTTCATGCCGCCGTTGCCGCAGACGTAGAGGTTCCACCCTTTTTCGGTCGCGATAATGCCGACATCTTTGCCCTGTGCTTCTGCACATTCACGGGTGCAGCCAGAGACGCCAAACTTCATCTTGTGCGGCGTACGGATGCCTTTGTAGCGGTTCTCCAGCATCACGCCGAAGCCGAGGCTGTCACCCACGCCATAACGGCACCAGGCGCTGCCAACGCAGGTTTTCGCCATCCGCAGCGCCTTGGCGTAGGCCTGGCCGGTTTCAAATCCGGCGTCGATCAGCTGTGACCAGATAGCGGGCAGATCGTCTTTCTGCGCGCCAAACAGACCGATACGCTGAGAGCCGGTAATTTTGGTGTAGAGCTGATAGCGCTCGGCGATCTCGCCAATCACTTTCAGTCCCTGAGGCGTGATTTCACCGCCGGGCGAGCGCGGGATCACCGAGTAGGTGCCATCTTTCTGGATGTTGCCAAGATAGAGGTCGTTGCTGTCCTGTAACGGCGCGTGCTGGGGTTTGAGCACATACTCATTCCAGCAGGAGGCGAGCAGTGAGCCAACCACCGGCTTGCACACTTCACAGCCGTAACCCTGACCATAGCGGGCCAGCAGTTCGTCAAAGGTTTTAATCTCCTCTACCTGAATCAGGTGATAAAGCTCCTGACGTGACCAGGCGAAGTGGGCGCAAAGATGGTTATTGACCTCAATGCCCTGACGGCTGAGTTCACTGTTGAGAACCTGGGTGATCAGTGGGATACAGCCGCCGCAACCGGTGCCGGCACGGGTGCTGCTTTTCAGTGCTGCCACGGTATGACAGCCACCCTGTACCGCCTTAATGATGTCGCCTTTACTGACGTCAAAGCAGGAGCAGATTTGTGCGGTATCAGGCAGAGAATCGACGCCGATGGCCGGTTTATCCCCGCTGCCGGCTGGCAGAATCAGCGCTTCCGGATTAGCAGGCAGCGGAATAGCATTCAGCACCAGCTGCAGCAGGTTGCCATAATCGCTGGTGTCGCCCACCAGGACGGCACCCAGCAGGGTTTTCTGATCTTCGCTGATAATCAGGCGCTTGTAGATCGATTTGCTCTCATCCAGCCAGACCACGCTGCGAGCGCCTGGCGTGGTGCCGCGCGCATCGCCAATGCCGCCAACATCAACACCCAGCAGCTTCAGTTTGGCGCTCATGTCCGCGCCGGTAAACGCATTGTCGCGGCCCAGCAGATGGTCGCTGGCGACCTGGGCCATTTTGTAACCCGGCGCCACCAGGCCATAGACGCGATTCTGCCAGGCAGCGCACTCACCGATGGCGTAGATAGTGGGATCGCTGGTCCGGCACTGGTCATCAATGGCGATGCCGCCGCGCGGCCCCAGTGCTAATCCACACTGCTTCGCCAGTTTGTCCTGCGGGCGAATGCCGGTGGAGAAGACGATGAAATCGACCTCCAGCGCGCTGCCATCAGCAAACTGCAGCGTTTTGCCGCCGTGCTCGTGATGCACAATCTGTTGGGTGTTTTTACCGGTGTGGACCCGCACGCCCATCTGCTCAATCTTGCGACGTAGCTGCTCACCGCCTTGCTGATCTAACTGCTCCGCCATCAGCACCGGCGCAAATTCAATAACGTGGGTTTCAATGCCCAGATTTTTCAGTGCGCCCGCCGCTTCCAGCCCCAGCAGGCCGCCGCCAATCACCGCGCCGCGTTTGCTGCGGCGCGAACAGGCTTCGATGGCGTTGAGATCTTCGATGGTGCGATAGACAAAGCAGTCGCTGCCTTCGGCACCGTTAATTGGCGGGATCCACGGATAAGAGCCGGTGGCAAAAATCAGCGTATCGTAATGCACCGCGCGACCGGTACTGGAGTGGATGAGCTTCTCATCACGGTTAATGGTGATGGCGCGTTCACCCAGCAGCAGATTGACCTGATGTTTGTCGTAATAGCCTTCACGAACCAGCGACAATTCTTCAGCGGTGTGATGGGAAAAGTAGGCGGACAGGTGGACACGATCATAGGCGACGCGGGGTTCTTCACAAAAGACGGTCAGCGAAAACTGGTCAGGTTCCGCTTTCTCTAGTAATTCTTCTATGAAGCGGTGGCCGACCATGCCGTTACCGATAACGACGACATTGTGCTTGCTCATTTTTGCCTCAAATTTGCGATATCTGCGGCTACAATAGCGCGCCGTTTCTGGCACTTATTGATATACATCAACCACGACGCCATATACCCATTAAGAGGTATATGGTTGATTTAAAATAATTTTTTCTGGTGCGGCTAACCCGCTGATTATTCGGGCTTGCGGCGGGTCACCTGAATCGTGTTAGTTTTAAAACACAAAACCGGAAAAGGAGTCGGCAATGATGTCACCTAAGTGGATCAATAACGTGCGTTTACCCTGGCGGGATGGTTTATGGCAGATCGCCATCGCCGATGGCAAAATTGCCCGAATCTCAGCCCAGCCGCAGCACGCTTCACCGGCGGATGAATCGCTGGACGGTGAGGGTGGCATAGCCTGCGCGCCTTTTATTGAGCCGCATATTCATCTGGATACCACCCAGACCGCTGGCGAACCTGCGTGGAACCAGTCCGGTACGCTGTTTGAAGGCATTGAGCGCTGGGCTGAACGCAAAGCCATGCTCAGTCATGAAGATGTTAAGCGGCGGGCGATGCAGACGCTGAAGTGGCAGATTGCCAACGGCATTCAGTTTGTCCGTACTCATGTTGACGTTTCTGACCCGTCACTGACGGCGCTTAAAGCGATGCTGGAGTTGAAGGCGGAGATGGCGCCGTGGATCACTATCCAGATTGTTGCTTTTCCCCAGGAGGGTATTCTCTCTTATCCCAACGGTGAAGCATTGCTGGAGGAGGCATTGCGGCTGGGCGCGGATGTGGTCGGCGCGATCCCGCATTACGAATTCACCCGTGAATATGGCGTTGAGTCGCTGCATAAAACCTTTGCGCTGGCTAACCGCTACGATCGGCTGATCGATGTTCACTGCGATGAGATCGATGATGAACAGTCGCGCTTTGTGGAAACCGTGGCGGCGCTGGCGCATCGCGATGGCAACGGCGCGCGCGTGACGGCCAGTCATACCACCGCGATGCACTCTTACAATGGCGCGTATACCTCACGACTGTTTCGGCTGCTTAAGCTGTCGGGCATTAATTTTGTCGCGAATCCGCTGGTCAATATTCACCTGCAGGGCCGCTTTGATACCTATCCTAAGCGGCGCGGCATTACGCGGGTGAAAGAGATGCTGGAGGCGGAGATTAACGTCTGTTTCGGCCACGACGATGTGTTCGATCCCTGGTATCCGCTGGGCACCGCCAGCATGCTGCAGGTGCTGCATATGGGCTTACACGTCTGTCAGTTGATGGGCTATGAGCAGATTGATGCGGGGCTGGATCTGATTACGCATAACAGCGCGAAGACGCTGCAGCTGTCAGGCTATGGCATTCAGACCGGCAACGATGCCAGCCTGATTATTCTGCCGGCAGAGAGTGGTTTTGATGCAGTAAGAAGACAGGTTCCGGTGCGCTACTCGCTGCGTCGCGGCACTGTGGTGGCAGAGACAAAGCCCGCAGAAAGCGAGATTTACTGGCGGGAGCGGGAGCGGATAGACTTCCGGCGTTAAACAGCAGGGCGGCGATCAATCGCCGCCCTGAATGATTAATGCGTAACGTGACCGTGCGAGCGATGTTTAGTGACCAGCCCCAGCAGGACACACATCACAAACACCACCGCGTAGAGGCCGTTGGCGGTGGCCAGCGCCGTGTGCACGCCGCTCTTCTCAACAATCGGCGCGGTCACCACGAAGGTCAGCATGGTGCCAACGGTGCCGCAGGTCAGAATAAAGTTCACCAGTTTCGGTGACGCCACTTTGGTCTGCAGCGAGCCGAGCGTGATGATGGTGGTGTAAATTGCGCTCGAGCTGAAGCCCAACACCATAATGATCCACTTCAGCATACTGGCATCCTGGCTGCTGACGAACCAGTACATCAGCACGGTAGCCAGCCCCGCCAGCACCATCAGAATGCGTTGCAGATCGAAGAAGCGCAGCAGGAAGCTGAAGGCCCACATCCCCACCATATACGCGGTCCAGAAGCTGCCCACCAGTTGTCCGGCATCATTAATATTCATGCCCATGACTTTGGTGGCATATTCCGGCACCCAGGAGATAAAGCCAAGCTGGCCCAGAATGTAGCAGAGCGCCGCCACTGCCAGCAGCAGCACGCCCATCCCCCATTTTTCTTTCTCAACTGTCGGGCTGTTTTCAGGCTTACGCAGCACCGGGAACTCGACAAACAGCGTCATGATGAAGATCGCGACGTAGATAAAGCCGATGCAGACGTAGACCCAGTACCACGGCAGCTGACGCGCAAGCAGAATCCCCGCCAGCACCGGAAACAGCGTGCCCGCCATGCTGAAGAAGGAGTCGGTAAACAGCAGGCGCGAACCGCGCTGGCGGCCTTCATACATATGGGTGATCAGGAAGGTGCCGATCGACATAGTAATGCCGCTGACCACGCCCAGCACAAACATACAGAGCGAGAAGACGGTCAGATCGCGGCTGGTCATCAACCCGATTATCGCCAGTACCATCAGGACGAAGCCGAAAATCAGCTGACGCTTCAGTGGCACAATCACCATCAGCCAGGCGTTCAGGAAAACCGCCGCCAGGATGCCGCTGTTGAGGAAGGTGAAGGTATTACTCATGCTGGAGATGGGGATCTGGAAATCTTTTGCGATATCGCCCATTACCATGCCGGTAACAATCACCAGCGCGCCGGTAAGCGCGTAGGAGAAGAAGCTTATCCAGGTGAGGCCAATACGATTACGGTTTGTCATGTTCTGAACCTGTTGAGAACCGGGTGCCAAAAAGTGTCAGAAAGTGTAAACGGAACCGTGATCTTAATAAACAACCAGTGAAACCAGAGATCCATATTTCATGTGTTGTGTGATTTTAATCACGTAATTGCCGGGGTTTAACGTTTGCTCCCCCCATTTGCTGCCACAGCGTAAATATAGGTAAAACGCTGGCTCCTGGAATAGAGTCTCTTTACAATCAATCACGTTTTTGTGCCCGCTCTCCCAGGTAAGGAATCTTTCATGTTTAAACGTACTTTAACAGCGGCCATCACCCTGTTAGCGCTCTCTTCCGTTTCCGCCCAGGCGCTGGCTGCAAAAGGTGACACCCACGTTCTGCTCACCACCTCCGCCGGCAATATCGAACTCGAACTGAATAACCAGAAAGCGCCGGTTTCTGTGAAAAACTTCGTTGATTACGTCAACAACGGTTTTTACAACAACACCATTTTTCACCGCGTGATCCCGGGCTTTATGGTGCAGGGTGGGGGCTTCACTACGGACATGCAGCAGAAGCAGACCAACGCGCCGATCAAGAATGAAGCGGATAACGGCCTGCGTAACCTGCGCGGCACGATTTCCATGGCGCGTACCGCCGATAAAGACAGTGCGACCAGCCAGTTCTTCCTCAACGTCGCGGATAATGCATTCCTCGATCACGGACAGCGCGATTTTGGCTATGCCGTATTTGGTAAGATTGTGAAAGGTCAGGATGTGGTTGAAAAAATTTCTCAGGTACCGACCAAAGATGTGGGTCCTTACCAGAATGTTCCATCCAAACCGGTAGTTATCCTCTCCGCCAAAGTCCTGCCTTAAGTCCGTTCGTCGCCATCTGCGGATGGCGACCGCCTGCCGCATCCGGCAAAGCCAGAATTTGCTCTTATACTTAGGGCAAAAACCTGAGCAGGAGGCGGCATGGCGAACAAACTCACCGAAAAACAGAAGGTCACCCTGTGGCGACAGCGGCGTAGCGCCAGCTATCAGGCCAGCTGTCGGCTGGAAGGCTTCTCGCCGAATGAAACCAGCGTAAACAGCGATGATGCGGCCGCACGTCTGGCGTCACTGAGGAGGCAATATGGACTCTAATACCGCCGTCAGCCAGGATCCCTACCTGTGGCAGCATGACAATGTGCTGAAAAACCTGCCCGATATTCACGATGCCGCGCAGCTGCGTAAGGCGGAGCTGAGTTTTAGTGCGGCGCGTGCCGCCACGCTGGAGCTGGGCCCCCGTAATCCTGGACTGCCTTACCTGCGCCAGATCCACCGTACGCTGTTTCAGGACGTCTACAGCTGGGCTGGTGAACTGCGCACTATCGATATCTGGCGCGATGAGACGCCGTTCTGTCATTTCGAATATATCGAAAAGGAAGGTAACGCCCTGATGGCCGCGCTGGAGGAGGAGAAGGGCCTTGCTGACCTGCCACGTGACGCGTTTATTGAGCGTGTTGCCCACTACTACTGCGAAATCAATATGTTGCATCCTTTCCGCCACGGCAACGGTCGGGCGCAGCGGATTTTCTTTGAACAGCTGGCGCTGCATGCCGGTTATCTGCTCTCCTGGGAAGAGACTGACGCTGAAAGCTGGAAAGCGGCGAATCAGGTTGGTGTGGCCGGAGACCTGACTCTGCTGGAGCAGGTATTTGCGAAAGTGGTGAGCGAGGCGGCTTAACCGCGTAGAATAGCGGCGCGGGTAATTATTCTGGACTGGCCATGCTGCTGCTTATCGACAATTACGACTCCTTTACCTGGAATCTTTATCAATATTTCTGCGAGCTGGGCGCGCAGGTTCAGGTGGTGCGCAATGATGCCATCACGCTGGAGCAGATGGCGGCGTTACCGCTGACTCATCTGGTGATCTCCCCTGGTCCCTGCACGCCGTCGGAGTCAGGCATTTCGCTGGCGGCGATCCGGCATTTCGCCGGTCAGCTGCCGGTGCTGGGCGTCTGCCTGGGCCATCAGGCAATTGCGCAGGCGTATGGCGCGCAGGTCGTGCGCGCGCGTCAGGTGATGCACGGCAAAACCTCTGCGATTCAGCACACCGGACAGGGCGTGTTCCGCACTCTGAATAATCCACTGACCGTGACCCGCTACCATTCGCTGATTGTACAGCGCGACTCCCTGCCAGATGCCTTCGAGGTGACTGCCTGGACGGTGCGTGACGGCGAGCCTGACGAAATTATGGGATTCCGCCATAAAACCCTGGCGCTGGAAGGCGTGCAGTTCCATCCCGAAAGCATTCTCAGCGAGCAGGGACATCAGCTGCTGCGCAATTTCCTTGAGCAATAAGTTGCCTTTGAGTGATTTTTTATGCATATTTTGTGATTATTATTTCAAAGTTGCACATCAATCATCTAAATGGGGTCATCAATGGCAGCGGAAAAAATTGCGGTCACGCGGGAGACGTTCGATAACGTTATTTTGCCTGTTTATGCACCTGCGCAGTTCGTGCCGGTAAAAGGCAAGGGCAGTCGTGTATGGGATCAGCAGGGCAAAGAGTATATCGATTTCTCAGGTGGTATCGCCGTCACCGCACTTGGACACTGCCATCCTGCGCTGGTGGAGACGCTGAAAAGTCAGGGCGAGACGCTGTGGCACACCAGCAACGTCTTCACCAACGAACCGGCGCTGCGTCTTGCCAGTAAGTTAATTCAGGCGACCTTTGCCGAGCGGGTCTTCTTCGCTAACTCCGGGGCCGAAGCCAACGAGGCCGCCTTTAAGCTGGCGCGCTACTACGCCTGCAAACGTCACAGCCCATTCAAAAGTAAGATTATCGCCTTTCATAACGCCTTTCATGGCCGGACGCTGTTTACCGTCACGGTCGGCGGACAGCCAAAATATTCTGATGGGTTCGGGCCTAAACCGGCGGATATCGTTCATGTGCCGTTCAATGATCTGAACGCAGTAAAAGCGGTGATTGACGATCACACCTGCGCCATTGTGGTTGAACCGATTCAGGGGGAGGGTGGCGTCGTGCCCGCAACGCAGGAGTTTATGCAGGGACTGCGTGAGCTTTGCGATCAGCATCAGGCGCTGCTGGTGCTGGATGAAGTGCAGAGCGGCATGGGGCGCAGCGGCAAGCTGTTCGCCTATGAGCATTATGGCATCCAGCCCGATATTCTGACCTCAGCCAAAGCGCTGGGCGGCGGTTTCCCGGTCAGCGCCATGCTGACCACTAACGAGATCGCCTCGACCATGGCGCCGGGCGTGCATGGCACCACCTATGGCGGCAATCCACTCGCCTGCGCCATCGCCGAAACCGCGCTAGATATTATCAATACGCCGGAGGTGCTGGCAGGCGTTGAGACACGTCGTCAGTACTTTGTCACGGCGCTGCAGGCCATCGATGCGAAGTATGATCTCTTCAGCGATATTCGTGGCAAGGGTCTGCTGATTGGCGCGGCGCTTAAACCGCAGCATGCCGGTAAAGCACGCGACATCCTGAATGCCGCGGCCGCAGAAGGCGTGATGGTGCTGGTTGCCGGCACTGACGTGATGCGTTTTGCCCCGTCACTGATCATTGAGCCTGCCGACATCGAAGAGGGCATGAGCCGCTTCGCCACGGCCGTCGGCAACGTGCTCAACGGCTAGCTTAGTTTTTACGTAAGCGTCTGATCAGCCAGCGGCCATGTTGCGGCCGCTGGTTCCACGCCAGCGATGAAATGGTGTACATCACGCTCAGATGATCGAGAATGCGCCGCACATGCTGCTCCACCACCGTGATCGGTCCCTCACTGATGTTCTCCAGCTCATCCAGCAGGTTAACCTGTGAGCTTTCACCATCATATTCCAGCCGCTGCTGACACCGCTGCAGCGCGATTTCACAGGATTGCAGGTAACGCTCAGCCAGCGAGGCAGTGAGCATGGTGTGCTCCCGCGCCAGAATCGTCATGGCGTTGATATGCTCGACGATAAACTGGCTGTGCGTGACCCAGAGCCGCATATCACTCAGATAGCGGGAGTTGAACGCGGGTTCCTGCATCGCCTGATTCAGTGAGTTAAACAGCGCATTGTGTGCCTGATTGACCTTCACCCGCTGATAAGCCAGTTTCTCTGGTGACTGTTCGTCACCCAGCAACAGCCGCAGCGCATCCTGATAGGTTTCCAGTGCGTCATGGGCGTTCTGCCGCAGTAAGCCGCTCTGCCACTGCGGCCACAGCCACAGCATCCCGCCAAAGGCGATCAGACAACCCATCAGCGTATCCATGAGTCGCGGCAGCAGAAACTGCGCGCCATTCAGCGACAGCAATTGCAGCGAGTAAACCGCCGTGACCGTAAAGCCAATCATCGACCAGCCATAGAACTGGCGGGTAAAGCGATAGCTGATAAAAGTAATTGCCAGCATGATCAGCAGCACCAGCGACTCCGGCACCGCCATGCGCAGCGTGGCGGCCGCGATCACCAGACCGGCAAAAGTGCCCAGCGCCCGGTGCTGAATGCGGACACGGGTAGCGCTGTAGCCGTTCTGGCTGACGAACATGATGGTCATCAGGATCCAGTAGGGTTTGGGGATGTTGAAGAACAGCGCCAGCGCGCTGCCCAGCATCAGCATCACCGCAAAGCGGCCGGCAGTGCGCAGGGCCGATGAGCGAAACGAGAGATAACTGCGCAGCGCCGGTAACAGCGGCAGACGGCGCTGGCGGTCAGCCATCAGATCGCGCTGATAAAGGGGTTTCTGGGTGCGCAGGACCCGCGCGATGCGGTTGAAGTGGTAAAGGCAGAAGTTACCCACCGGATTGTCGGGATGCTGATGGGCGATTTTCTCCAGCGCGCCGAGCTGTTTATCCATCGCAAAGCGATCGGGTAGCTGGTGATAGAGAATGTTATCCGCCAGCACCCGCAACCGGGCCGAGATGGTTTTGGCATTCCAGCGGATCACCGCTTCGGCGTGGCTCTGTTCGACCAGCTTCTGCACCTCTTCCGGCCGATGCAGGCTGACCGAGATATGTTCCTGCAGATCCAGCGCCACCTGAAAGGCGCGCGTCAGCCGTTTATGGCTGTGATCGCGGCTTGCCGACAGCATATGCATCTGCTGATAACAGGTGTTAATCAGATCGACCACTTTCTGCTGACGAGCCAGCAGCGGCGGCAGCGCCTTTTCCGGATCGGTCAGCTGCGTCAGCAGGGTATATTTTGCGTCGCAGTAGTTAGCCAGCTCGCGGTAGATCAGGCTCAGGCTTTCGCGCATCGGCTGCTCTTTCCACAGCCAGAACCAGAACCAGTTAAAGAGCCCGTACCATAGCGTGCCGCCGATATAGAGCAGCGGGGGAACATAGATTGGCATGCGGCCAATCAGGCTCAGGGTAAAGATGGCGGCAATCAGGGTGCCGGGCAGCAGACGGCCATGCAGCGGGCTGATCTCCCCGGTAACGCCGAGCAATAAGGGCATAGCAAACAGGATCAGCGGCAGCGGAATAGCATGCAGGGTGAGCCACTGCATCAGAAAGCTGCCGAGGGCAAACAGGCTGCCGCCAACAATCAGGCGTTTGAAGAAGCGTTTATGCGGGGTATCCAGACCGGCGATGTTGCAGCAGGCGGGCACTAATGAGAACAGCAGACCTTTTTGCAGGTCGCCAGCCAGCCAGCCCAGCGCCACCGGCAGACAGAGCACCAGCGTTTGCCGCAAGGCGTAGTTAACTTCAGGATGGTAAATAATTCGACGCCACATCGGCCCAACACAAACAATAACGGCGTGATGTTGCCATCACGCCGTGGGTGACAGGAATTAGCGGGTGCCGTAAACGACGATGGTTTTGCCGTGTGCGGAGATCAGGTTCTGATCTTCCAGCATCTTCAAAATACGGCCCACGGTTTCACGTGAACAACCAACAATCTGGCCAATTTCCTGACGAGTGATTTTAATTTGCATGCCGTCGGGATGCGTCATGGCATCTGGCTGCTTCGCCAGGTTGAGCAGGGTCTGTGCAATGCGTCCGGTTACGTCGAGGAAAGCGAGGTTACCCACTTTTTCAGACGTCACCTGCAGGCGACGCGCCATCTGCGATGAGAGTCGCATCAGGATGTCAGGGTTAACCTGGATCAGCTGACGGAATTTCTTGTAAGAAATTTCCGCCACTTCGCACGCGCTTTTCGCACGTACCCAGGCGCTGCGCTCCTGGCCTTCTTCGAACAGGCCAAGTTCACCAATAAAATCGCCCTGATTCAGGTAGGAAAGAATCATCTCTTTGCCTTCTTCATCTTTAATCAGAACCGCAACGGAACCTTTCACGATGTAGTAAAGCGTTTCTGCTTTTTCACCTTGGTGAATCAGCGTACTTTTGGATGGATACTTGTGAATATGGCAATGGGACAGGAACCATTCGAGTGTAGGGTCTGTTTGCGGTTTGCCGAGAACCATTCGCTATTATCCTCTGTTGTAATCGTGCCCAAAATACAGGGGGCAGTTTTCCCTGTCAGGCGGTGAAAGCTTCAAGCGTTTCCATTTCAGGAAATTATTCGGGCCGCATCAGGCGCAGTGCGCATCATCCTTCCCGGCTTCGTCATCGGGTGACGAAAAATATTTTCAGCACTGTTTGTAGCACAGCTTTTGCCGACTGTCTTCTGTTGTCTCGCTTCAGCTACGGGCGGATTTCTCTGGATTGCTGTTTACCAGGCGAAAGCGTACTCTGGCGACAAAACAGCGTATTCCGGAGCAAAAATCATGCAGGCAAGAGTGAAATGGGTAGAAGGGCTGACATTCCTCGGAGAATCCTCATCCGGCCATCAGATACTGATGGATGGAAATTCGGGTGATAAAGCGCCCAGCCCAATGGAGATGGTGCTGATGGCGGCGGGCGGATGCAGCGCGATTGACGTGGTATCAATTCTGCAAAAAGGCCGAAACGATGTGGCTGATTGTGAAGTAAAACTGACCTCAGAACGTCGTGAAGAGGCGCCGCGAATCTTTACGCACATCAACCTGCATTTTATCGTGAGTGGCAAAGCCCTCCAGGATAAAGCGGTCTCACGCGCTGTGGATCTTTCTGCTGAAAAATATTGCTCTGTGGCCATCATGCTGGGTAAAGGCGTCAACATTACGCATAGCTATGAAGTGATCGAACTTTAGTAGCCTCAGGGGCCAATGCGGGCCTTTTAATTTCATCTGCAAGATCTGGTTTGGTCCGCTGTCAGACTGTGCCTGCGCAGGGAACCGGGTCAGATCGGAAAGACGCAAAAACCGCCATCCATGGCATGCTCGGCCCGCGCGATTACGCACCTCATCCCTGAGGTGCGCCCGTAGCCGGGCCAACGCGTTGCGTTGTTCAAAAACGCTCCCGGCGTTTTTGTCCCAGGCGCGGGACGCTTTCCTCTTCTGACCCGGTTCCCAGCGGTTTACCGCGCGAGAACGTTGCGA